>JAMPAO010000160.1 GCA_023667165.1 Ruminococcus sp.
CGGGGCAGGCGGGTGATGTATTATGAAATTATCGACAGGCTCAATGAGATAATTTTAAGCTCTACCCTTGCGGACTGTTTTGTGGAATTTGAGGGCGAGTGGAACAGGATAATTGCCGAAAAGAAGATCACTCATCACAAGGCATACTTGAAGTCGTGCTTATGGAATTGGCTCTGCGATTTTGAATTTGAAGATTACAATATTGAGCATATGTTGGGGTGGTAAATGTAAAAATTATGCTTTTCAAAAATAAGCAGAAAGGGCGATGATGCGAAATGACGGTTAAAGAATTTTCGGAGAAATACAAAATCTCGGTGCAATCCGTTTACGCCAAAATCAGAAGAAATACGGATGAGCTTGACGGTCACATTGCGAAGTCGGGCGGACAGCTTGTCATTGACGAGTATGCCGAAGAAGTCTTGAAACCGAGAATTGCAGATTTTTCATTGCTTGAAAAAATCGAAAATCTCCAAAGGAGGCTTGATGATAAAATTTCAGAGTGCGAGAAATTGAAAAATTCTCTTGCCGAGATAACTCTCAAAATTGAAAATCTTCAAGCTGCCTTTGTTGATGAAAAGTCGAAAAGTGATGATCTTACAAATCAACTCTCCTATAAAATTTTTGAAATTGAAAAATCGAAAAAGATTCATGATGAGCAAAATTTGAAAATTAGCAATTTTGAAAAAAGTGCAGCGGCTCTCTCAGAGGAAAATCTGAAACTTTCCGAAAAGGTTCGACTGCTCGCAGATGAAATTTTAGAGCGGGACAGGAAGCTCGAAATTTTTCAAGAGAAGATTGCCGAGCTTGAAGCTGCTGCATCAAAAAGGCTGTTCAGTTTGCCGTCAAAAAAGCATTAAACGTGTTGAAAATAAACCTGTTGAAAATGGCTGAGTGGAGGTGATTTTAGAGTGTAACTGTAGGATAGCAAGCGCAGAAAAAGAATATACTTTTTCAAAATCGGCATAAAAAATCCGATTTTTAGGGATCACTCCCTAAGACCCAAAAATAAATTCGGAAAGGAATTTGAATGCTATGGCATACAGAAACAAGGCAAAGCTTATTAAGTTTTCTCCCGATGAATGGGAGAAAGTTTGCAAACGTGCCGCCGCTCTCGGTCTGAGAACGGGGACGTACATTCGCAGAATTGCCGTAAGGGGCGAGATAAAATATTTCGATATGAAACAGTTTAATCATCTTACGATGTCGTTCTGCCGTATCTCTAATGAGCTTAACCAAATCGCGAAAGTTGCAAATTCCACAAAATCCGTTTATGCGAAAGATATTGAGGATATGAAAAAATCCTTTGACTATCTGGAAAAGCTTTTTGTGAATTATTTGCAGCCGATAAAATCGCTCAACATTTTGGAGGGCGAATAACGATGGCTGTTATAAAAACATATTTTCATTCACGTATCATCAAACTCAACAAGACAGGACTTCCAACTGCCGCACAGCTTAAAGATTTTGCGGAAATGAAACATCTTGTAAAATTCATCTGTACTCCGGGAGGATATTGAGGCTTACGGTCGGTTGGAATTTTTTTGACACAGTTAACCCCCGCTTCTCCAAAACACCTTGACTAACTTCAAAATGAACCCCGCCATGTCTTTATCCCTCGCTTGCATCGGTATATCATCAGCGGGAAACAAATCGCCCGTAAACATTATTCCCGCATTTAGAAACTCTTTAAGGACTTTTTTATCCATATGGAGATTTTCTGTAAGCCAATCGTGCCGGATATGGGCATGGCAGCCTTTTACATCAATGCAGGTCATATATTTCTGAACATTGATTTTTTCAAGACGCCCGTTTAAATCATGAATCAGTATGATTTCAACAATTGTGAAAAAAATATAAAATTTACAAAAAATATTAAAAAACATCTTGTAGTTTTGTCTGTTTTGTGGTATAATATTTTATATACTGTGTTGCGGCGTAAGTTTTTCTTGAGCAGCGCATAATTACTGAAAAGGTACATGGTAAAATATAGTATACAATAATTTGGGAGGATACAATTATGGCAGAAAATGAAAACAGCAAAGACCTTTTAAACGTCCTTTGGGCGGGAGCAGACATACTCCGAGGCAAAATGGACGCTAATGAATACAAAAATTATCTTTTGGGCATAGTATTCTACAAATATCTTTCGGACACTTTTCTTACTCAGGTTTACGACCTGTTATATGATACGGTACCCGAAAATATGGCGGCTGCTCAAGCCGCATATGAGGAAGTTTTCAAAACCGAGGACGCTGAGGAACTGCTGGCAGACATCAAGGAAAGCTATCACTACACTATTGACCCCGAACTTACATATACAAAAATTGCCGAGGCTGCCAATAACAACGCTTTTCAGCGGGAACTACTGCAAAAAGCCTTTAACAATGTTGAACAATCGGACGGGATTTTTGCAAATATGTTTGCCGATGTTGACCTGTATTCCACAAGGCTTGGAACGGGCGAACAGCAGCAGTCGCGGACAATTTCAGACGTTATAAAGAAAATCAACGAAGCAGACCTTATCGGATATAACGGTGATATGCTGGGCGACGCGTATGAATTTCTTATCGGCAAGTTTGCAAGCGAAACTGGCAAAAAAGCAGGAGAATTTTATACCCCGCAGGAAGTTTCGCAAATCCTTACCCGTGTTGCAATTCAAGGGCAGGAGGACAAGCAGGGGCTTTTGGTGTATGACGCCGCAATGGGTTCCGGCTCGCTGCTGCTGAACGCTAAAAAATTCTCGCATAAGCCGGAGTATATCCGCTATTTCGGACAGGAGCTTTCCGTAAGTACGTATAACCTTGCGAGAATGAATATGTTCCTGCACGGCGTTGACCCCGAAAACCAGCACCTCAGAAGCGCCGACACCCTTGACGCCGACTGGCCCACGGACGAGGAAACGGATTTCGATATGGTGCTTATGAACCCGCCGTATTCGGCAAAGTGGACTGCGGCGCAGGGATTTTTGAACGACCCTCGTTTTTCGGATTACGGCGTGCTTGCGCCTAAGTCAAAGGCGGATTACGCTTTTCTACTCCACGGCTTTTTTCATCTGAAAAATACGGGTACTATGGCTATTATTCTCCCTCACGGCGTTTTGTTCAGAGGTGCGGCAGAGGTCAGGATCAGGCAAAAACTTTGCGACAAAGGCGCAATATACGCTGTTATCGGTTTGCCTGCAAATCTGTTCTACAACACGTCTATCCCCACAACGATCATTGCGCTGAAAAAGAACCGGGAGGAGCGGGATATTCTTTTTATCGATGCGTCAAAACAGTTTGTCAAGGGCAAAAAGCAGAATACTATGAGCGAGGAAAATATCGACCGTATTCTGAGGCTCTACACCGACCGCAAAACCGCCCCAAAAGAAGCGTATCTTGCGAAGTATGAGGATATTGTCGCAAATGACTATAACCTTAATATTCCCCGCTATGTGGATACGTTTGAGCAGGAAGAAGAGCTGAGCCTTGCGGATATTGCGGAGGAGCTGCAGAACGAGGACAAGGAGATCAAAGCGGCACAGAACGAATTTCTTGCGCAGTTTGCCGAGCTTACGGCAGCCGATGAGCAGGCACAGGCTGAAATTGCTTCACTTATGAAAGCATTGGAGGGGTTGTTTTAATGGAAAATGAAAAGAAAGCTCCGCAGATACGCTTTAAGGGATTTACTGCCGCTTGGGAACAGCGTGAACTGGGGACTATTTCAGATGTTACTAAACTTGCAGGTTTTGAATTCACAGAACACGTAGTTTATTCTGATGAGGGAAATATAATCGCATTAAGAGGTCTTAATGTGAAAAATGGCGTACTTGTTTTAGATGATGTTAAATACATAGACGATAGTAATTTTTCAAAATTAAGTCGGAGTAAATTGTACGTTGATGATGTATTATTTACATACGTCGGGACTGTCGGAGAATTGGCTATAATCCCAGAAAATGATAGATTTTACTTAGCCCCAAATGTTTCAAGAATTCGTTTTTCAAAAGATTATTATGCTCCATTTATGGTGCAGCAAATGGGCAGTAAGTCTTTTTATAATAAGACGATTTTCCCTTTAATTGCTACTTCATCACAACCTGCATTAAGTATGGAAAATATACGAAAATTTGTCGTGCATATACCCAATGATAATGCCGAGCAACGGGCTATTGGTGACTATTTCAAGTCCTTCGACACCCTTATCACCCTTCATCAGCGTAAGTGTGAAACGCTCCGAAAATTGAAAAAATCCATGCTTCAAAAAATGTTTCCGAAAACCGGCAGTCAATTCCCCGAAATTCGCTTTAAGGGATTTACTGACGCTTGGGAACAGCGGAAGTTCAGCGATTTCACATTTTCGGCAGGAG
>JAMPAO010000161.1 GCA_023667165.1 Ruminococcus sp.
CGGGAGCACCTGCTTAGCCGCGCCCGCCGTGGTCAAAAGACCCGTTTCCTTGTCGCGGTAAAGGGAATCGTCGGTCACGGGTCTTGGAGCGACGTTGATATTTACCGTAACTCCCGTGCCCTTTGAGCCGCCTTGAGAAAGCTCGCTGCCGCTGACCGTATTTTCCCTGTCGCCGCTGTGATTTTCAGCAAGTCCCAGCATTACGGCGGAAAGCAGCAGTATCACGGCAATTATCACAAATATTATCCACGCTTTCGAGCTTTTCTTCACAGGCGTTTCGGACAGCTCCGATACCGGCGGTATCACCGGAGGCGCGTACTGCGGCTGATATTGCCGGTACGGCTGATATGCCTCATACTGCGTTTCCTGCCGGTATTGCTGCGCTCCCTGATAATTGGGATCCGGCTGACGGTTCTGCTGCGCCGCATACATATTGCGGTACATATCGCCGGCGGACTGCCGGGGAGGCGGCTGAATGAACTGACCGCCGCCGTAGGGTATATAATTCTGTACGTTCTGCGCAGGCTGAGCGTACCGTCCGTCTGAGCTTATCTGAGCCCCTGTGTTATGCTGTGCGCTGCCTGCTTCGGCAAAGCTCCTTTCGGAAAATATCCCGTTCTCGGCAGGAGCGGGCGCCTGATCGGCGGAGGGCGATCCCTCCGTTCCTTGTCCGGCAGTATTGCCGGATATGCTTTCGCCTGCCGTATCGCCGCCGCTCGGGTTCTGACCGTCCTTCTCAAAATCTTCCATATATAACCTCCGTTGATGTACTGTAAAATTCAAAATGTATCATTCCGGATTTCTTGCCGAAACAGCAAACTCGAATTCCGTATATTCTCCCGTCTTGCTTCTGACCTGTATCCAGCCGTCGTGCAGCTTGATTATGGATCGTACTATCGACAGTCCCAGACCTACCCCCGTTTTATCCCTTCCCCGCGATTCGTCCGTCTTGTAGAAGCGGTCGAATACCTTTCCTATCTCGCTTTTTTTCAGACCGTCGCCGCTGTTGCGTATGACCACCGTTACCATACCGTCCTCCGTGCGGAAGCCGTAGGAGATATACCCACCGGCGTTGACGAATTTAACGGCGTTCTCCGTAAGATTGTATATGACCTGCTGAATGAGATCCATATCCGCGTTTACAAAGAATTTATCGGCGTCAAGGCCCCGTATTTCTATATTTTTTTCCTCGATCCGCTTTTCAAAAAGCAGAACGGTTTTTACCGTAAGCTCGGTGATGTTGAAGTCCTCCGTCTGAAGCCGCATTTCTCCCGCCTCGTATTTGGAAATGTTAAGCATTGACCGCACAAGGCGCGCCAGCCTGTTTATTTCCTCGGAAACGGTTTTCAGATATTCTCTGTGCTGCGACTTGTCGATGGTGCCGTCGAGAATGCCGTCCACAAAGCCTCCTATGGTGGTCATGGGCGTGCGCAGCTCGTGAGATACGTTGGAAATGAAGCTCTTGCGGTTTTCCTCGATAGCCTCCAGAGAGCTTGCCATATCATTCAAGGTGTTTGCAAGAAATCCCATTTCATTTCTGTCGGTTATCATGACCTTGTGGGAGAAATCGCCCTCTCCGAATTTTTTTGCCGCCAAGGTCATTTCCTTGAGCGGACCGAGTATCCTGTTTATGTTGTATTTCAGCAAGGGGTAAACGACGGCCATTATTACTATAAATACGACCGCGAACATCGTGATCGACCGCATAAGAAAATTGTTGTAGCCCTCCGCCGACATTGAAGCGGAAAAAAAGTAAACAACGTCCGCGCTGTCTATCCTGTAGAGAATGTTCAGACAGGGATACTGAAAAAATCCGTTTAAGCTGTCCAGCGAGAAGATCCCGTCGGAGCTTGCCGATCTCACCAGATCCATGCTGAGCCTTTTTTCCATATGTGAACAAGGTGATGTTTCGGAGCATACCAAAACATCACCGTTGGAATCAAACAAAATAAAATCCATGCCTGTCCTGTACGCCTGCGACGAATACAAAGAGGCAAGCTCCGGCGCCGCCGCGTCAAAGCCGTTCTCAAGGTACAGATGACTGCTTGACCGCAGCTCCGAGGAGGAACGCTCCAGCATCTGCTTTCTGTCGTCCTTGAAGATATACGCGCTGAATTCCAGCAGCAGTGCGGATATGATTATCATCGAAGCGGCAATAAGAGCCATAGACAGGCTGAAATATTCTCCCGCAATGCTTTTACGCATTTTCTTCCTCAGCCTCGAACTTGTAGCCTACGCCCCATACTGTCTTGAGCGCCCATTTGTCCGAAACGCCCTCCAGCTTTTCACGCAGTCTTTTGATGTGAACGTCTATGGTGCGCGAATCTCCGTAATATTCAAATCCCCATACCTCATCCAGGAGCTGATCCCTTGTGTAGACCCTGTTGGGATTGGAAGCGAGATAGAACAGCAGCTCCAGCTCCTTCGGGGGAGTGTCCATGACCTTTCCGTCGACTCTGAGCTCATACCTTGTCATATTAACGACCAGCTTGTCGTATTTGACCTCTCTGATCTCGGATTCGGAGGGGGACTGACCTATTCTTCTGGAAACCGCCTTTATCCTTGCGATGACCTCCTTTGTGTCGAAAGGCTTTACCACGTAATCGTCAGCACCCAGCTCAAGACCGAGTACCTTGTCGAAGGTCTCGCTTTTGGCGGTTATCATAATGATAGGCACGTTGGATTTTTTTCTTATCTCACGGCATACCTGCCAGCCGTCAAGACCCGGCAGCATAATGTCGAGAAGGACGATATCCGGCTTGAGAGCGTTGAATTTTACCACAGCCTCGTCACCGTCATGAGAGATAACGACGCCGTAACCCTCCTTTTCGAGATACAGCTTCAGCAGCTCGCATATGTTGTTATCGTCGTCAACAACAAGAACCTTTCCAAGCGACATAATGATTCCTCCTAAATTTATCAAAAAATAACGTCAAAAACCGTATTTTGCGTTAAATTATTCCTAATAACTATTATATAATAAACAGGCATACCATTTATGGATAAAATAAGTCTGTATTATTAAATATCTGTAAATTTCATAAAATCGTCCCGTATTTTTTAAAATGATGTAAAACAATATTCACGACTGACGGGCGTCCCGTGCTATCCGAAATATTTCACGTCTTTCGTGAGGATCTGGAGCATTTCAAGCCTTGCAATGTCTTTGAACTCGGGTCTTACCATGTAATAAACGTAGTTTTCCAGTACGTTGACGTCGGGAACGCTGCGTCCCTCTATCTTGAAATTGCGGTACCCCATGGGAACGTATTTCCCGTATATCGCTTCGGGGGATATGTGCAGGGGAGAGTCCACCGTCTGATAAAGGTTTTTCCTCATGCATTCGCACTCGAAGGGTTCGGGGCGGTAGGGCGAGGCGTCTCTTTTTTTGATATGCTCGGTGCATTCGATGTGGCTTCTGCCTATGGAGCGGTAATGCTCGCCTCTGCGGCTGCAATGGGGGTGACAGCAGGGATTTATGAGCAGCTCCGCCTTTTCCTTTCGGGGCAGAGCCTCCAGTACGCCGAAATCGTTGTTGAAATTGTAGTCGAGCACCACAAGGGAATAATCCTTTTCCATCTCCTCCCTGAGCTCCTTTTCGTCCTCTATCTGCTTGCAGGTGGAGCTGGTAATGGGCATATCGGGATAATGGAAGCGAATGTAGTCCTCAAGCATGGGGGAGAACACGATAGCTTCGTTCAGACCGTTGTCGGCTGCTTTCAGAATGGCGTTGCACAGGGGATCCTCCAAATGCTCCGGCTTCAGCTCGGGATTTGTAAGGGTAAATCTGAGGGGAATGCCTCTTGAATTGAACTGATTTATGATCTCTCTGATCACTCGGGGGTCGCATCTGCCCTGAAGAAACCGTCCGCCGTTCCACAGCATATTGGGGAACGCGCCGTAGACCGACCCTATTGCCGTGTTTTCGTAAAAGCGCTCCGGATGCCGCTTCATATATTCCGCCAGAGTAAGGTTGAGGCGGAAGTGCCGCATAAAATCGGGTATATGATATTTTATTTCCATTATGATCTTTCCTCCCGTAACAAAAAAGGCTTTTTGTTTCCTTTTATCTATTATACAATATTTACGGTCAACTGTCAAATAAAAAACGGCTGTACAAATTTGCACATTCTTTCCCGAACTGTAAGTTTAGGCTGTTTCGGTTGATTAACTTAGTTTGCACGTTACCCCCTTATGCTATAGTTTGTTTTTTGGCAAGATGTCTTAGCTTTAAAGATGAGTTTAGCACGTTAGCCATGCAAAGGGACAACCTACGGGGGAAAGGGGTAGGCGTTCTGCGTAACCATGGACGCTGGGTCACCCTCCCCCTTTCCCCCTACGGT
>JAMPAO010000162.1 GCA_023667165.1 Ruminococcus sp.
CAGAAATACGAAAAATATGCCTGTAAGACGGGCGTTGAGCGGTAGTGTCAACACGCCCTATTACATTATACCGGAGAAAAATGCGATAACTCATTTCCCGAAAGCGTTTTAACCGGCGGCGGAATTCCCTGTATCGAGCTGTAAAGAACATGAATTGTCACGAAACGGACGAAAGTGTCGGACAGTGTACGCGTCAAGCCGCAGTCGGAGTTATGTGAAGACAGGTTCTAAATAATTTTTTTTATACAGCTTATGATCTCGTCTTTCATACCGCAATAATACGCAATGTGATCGAGAGCCGCCGCCGTTTCGGATATGCCTATATCCCTTTCGCTTTCGTGGCAGTCTATTCCGAGGATCCTTTTAAGATTGTATTCAAGCCATTGGATACGGTTTATATTGCTGTAAAAAAGTATTTCGGGATCTATCGGCTTAAATCCGCCGGCATCGGTATACGCGCAGATAAAAGCGGTCAGCTTTCCGATATCCATATCGCATTCGTCAAGACCCGACCAGCAAAGAGCGGTTTCATACATTTCCGTAAACGGACTGGAATATGAAAGGCATTCCAGGTCGATGATGCGGTAACCGTTATCCCGCCACAGAACGTTTTTGCTGTCCATATCGTTATGGCATACGGCTGATATGCGCGGAAGCATTGCGAGCGCCTCGGCGTTCCTTTCGCGGAAATTTTCAAGCAATGGTATGCGGCTGCGGAGCAGACAGCCGATCTCTCCGTTTACCTTTGTTATTTCTTTATAATAAAATTCCCAGTCCGTTTTTTCCGCGTTTTTCGGCATATAGTCTTCTCCGACGTCCGTCATGTGAATATGCGCGAGAGCCTTTCCCATTTCCCTGCAATGGCTTTCGTGAATGAGTTTTCCGTGAAGAGTCCTGCCTCCGTAAAAGTCGAACAGATAGAAAAAAATGCCGTCAAGCGTCTGCATTTTTTTGCCGTCCGCAGTCAGGGCGGGGAGAACGGGAACGCCGTTTGCAGCCAGAATGTCCTCCAGCTCTTCCGCTCTGCGGAAATTGTCCGCAGCGTCCGGTCTTTTCATAATATAAGGGTTTAGCAGCTTGACCGCGTATTTCCCTTTTTCGGCGGAGAGCATATATATTTTGTGAGTAAGACCGCCGTTCAAGCGCAGAGGAGGTGATAATAGCTCTCCCAATTCAAGTTTTTCGCAAATTTTTTTGAAAAAATCCATAAAAACGACCGTTCCTTAACCGAAAATTGATGATCAAAAGAGTCACGATCCGTCCGCATTCGCCTTTTTTTACTGTAATATGACCCTTAATGATTTTACCATATAGTCAAAATGCTGTCAACGCTTCCGAATACGATGATATATTTGTATTTTTCGTGCAATTGCAGCGAATAAACAAAGTAATTTTTAGCAGGAACTGCGGAAAATTGTCGAGAAAGAATAATTCGCGCCAAATAAAATGACGAATAGAATATAAATTCGGCAAGCGGTGAGGTAAAATGATAAAAAATAATAAATCGCAGTAAAATGTTATGGGTTGAAAAGTATTGATTTTTGCGGAATTTCATGATAATATATTGAAGTAGGGAGTAAATCCCGAAGTAAATGAAAATACACAGAGAAAAAGAAAGGATGACAAAAATGGACGAGAAGATCAAGGTCATTATCGGAGATGAAAGCAAGGAGTTCGGCTGTATGCTCGCAAACTCCCTAAGGAGCAGAGGATTTTTCGCGGTAACGCGGGAGAACGACGGATTAAAGCTTCTTGACAACATACGCAGCGAGGAGCCGGACGTGGTGATAGTCGATAGCGTTATCCCGGGGATAGACGCGGCGGAGCTGATAAAAAGATGCGACAGCTTCGTGCGTAAGCCGTTCTTTATCGTGACCTCCGCATATCGGAACATTATCGCGGAAAGACAGATAATGTCGGCGGAAAACGCATATTTTATGCTCAAACCCTTTGACTGCGATATGCTGGTAAACGTTATCAACAACGCCGCCCGCGCCGAGATACAGTCCGATCCCCGCCTTGCGGAAGATATGAGGGTGATCGTTACCGACATTATACATCAGATAGGCATACCCGCCCATATCAAAGGCTATCATTATCTGAGGGAAGCGATCCTGCTTTGTCTGGACGACGAGGATATGCTCGAAAGCGTGACGAAGCTGCTTTATCCCACGGTCGCAAAGCGGTTCAATACCACAGCTTCCAGAGTTGAACGCGCTATACGCCACGCTATCGAAACAGCATGGGACAGGGGAGATCTGGATACTATCCAAAATCTTTTCGGCTATACCGTAAACGTGTATAAGGGCAAGCCGACCAACAGCGAATTTATAGCGCTCATTACAGATAATCTGCGCCTTAAATACCGCAAGAACAACGACAAGGTGCAGGCTATGGTGAAGTAGAATAAAGACCGATCCGGCAAAATGATCATGATATCGGCTTTAAGAAATACCGTTCCTTACATAAATATTTTTTGAGGAAGCCTCGTGCAGTGGAAAAGCACGAGGCTTTTTTTTGTTAAAATCAATAAAAAACGTCGTGCGATTTGTGCATATGGGAGAAAATTTTTTTATTGTGATACAGCTATTGACATATTGTTAATAAGGACGTATAATATATATAATCAGTTATGTAATTTTGCTTTTTGTACAATATGATCGGCGAAAAAGTACAAAATATATTGATTTTTATACAAGGAAAAACAATTTAGGCATTGCTCAAAGCAATTTACCGAAATGTGTAAAATCGTTCTTTGACTGATTTTTATATAAGCGCTGTTTCGTTCTGAAAGATTCCGAAAGGGGTGAGCGGCTGTGGAAACAAAAATAAGTGCAAGCATCCGGACGCTAAGTTCATACGGCGGCGGGCGCAGTCTTGGGCGAACCTATGCCGCAAAGGTTTCAAACTCAAAAAGCGCAGACGCGTACATCGGTACGCAGGCAAGGGGCGGGGAAGGCTATTATTTAAGTCACCGCGCACAGCTTGATTCGTTCACCCGGAGTATCCGCGACGCCGTACAGTTGGACAGACCCAACATTGCAAAGGACGACCATGCGGGCAGGACGAAATTTAATTTTGAATGGATAAGCAAGTGCGAGAACGGTTTGAACGAGAATATCCCCAAAAAGCTTGAAGACGCAGGCGTTCCGAAGGACACGGCGTTCGAGTTTGACTTTGATTTTAATTCAACGGATATTAAGGTAACGGGAATATCCGATGAAAAATACCGTGACAGCATTGAGGAAATACTGGATAGCTGTAAAGGGACATTTGTCTTTATGTCGTGCGCTTCAAGAGTTATGAACGGATACATATCTTCTTTGTATCATCCTTGGATATCGGGCGCTCTTGACCGCTGCTTCGGGCAGGATATAAAAGATCTTTACATTGACGAAAACGGTAACCTCGGCGGCGCAAATAAAAAGCTTCAATCAGCTTTGGACGCTGTAAAGAGAGCCGAAAAAAACGGAGAGTATCTGAACGTAAAGGACGAGTTCGGATTCCCCGCAGAAAATATCGAGGGAATAGTAAAGCGTATGGCTGCGGACAAAAACATTACGCCGAATATTTCCCGTATGGGGTACGACGGAGAACGTATTTACACAAACGACGGCGAGTTTAGGTTCGGCAGAGATTTCGACCCGAATTTGTTCGGAGAGGAAAAATACGTAATGAGGGGTACTATGGCTTTTTATATGACATTTTACGGCCGTTATAACAGTTGGCTCGAAAACGAGGAAAAATTCTGTTGAAAATAAATTATGAAAGATGTGTTATACATATTTCGCCGGGAGATCGTTCTGATGGAGGATAAATTTCTTTACGGATTGGCTGCCGCACAGCTTTCAAGGCGGATCGAGCGCTGTGTGAACCGCGATCTGGAGGAATCGGGGCTTACGCTGTCGCAGCTCCGAGTACTCCTGTACATATACGATTCGGCAAACGAGCGGGGCGAACACGTTTTTCAAAAGGATATCGAAACGGATCTGATCCTGTCAAATCCCGCCGTCAGCGGGATAATCGACAGACTGGAGCAAAAGGGTCTTGCGGAGAGAAAGGTATCTGTCAGCGACAGCCGCCGCAAGGAGATATGCATTACCGAGGCTTTTGAGAAGCTGAAATCGGAGCTTTTGGCAAAAAATGTAAATCACGAAAAAAGGCTGCTTGAGGGTCTGTCCGAGGACGATAAGAAAACCCTGCAAAGGTGCCTGAAGAAAATGATAGCAAATATGTCCGGCTGAAATGCCACGAACATATAAGAACCCAACCAATAGGCTCAACGCACGTCTTTTCGGCAATCTTTTACCGATGACTGCGTTAAAAATCC
>JAMPAO010000163.1 GCA_023667165.1 Ruminococcus sp.
GAGCAAAAATATGGCGGGTGAATTCACCGCAAACGGCATACCCGCAGCTCATATAGACGGCGATACGCCCAAAGCCGAAAGAGCGAAAATTATAGGGAAATTCCGCAGGGGTCAAATAAAGATCCTTTGCAACGTCGACCTCATTTCCGAGGGTTTTGACGTTCCCGACTGCGGTGCGGCGATACTTCTGCGCCCCACAAGATCCCTTACCCTGTATATACAGCAGGCTATGCGCTGTATGAGATACAAACCGGACAAGCGTGCGGTAATTATCGACCATGTGGGAAATGTTCACCGCTTCGGACTTCCGGATCAGAATTTTGAATGGTCGCTTGACCCCGAAAAGCCAAAAAAGGCCGCACCGAAAACAGACGAGGATTTTAAGATAAGGCAATGTCCGGAGTGCTTTGCAACGCACATATATTCCGACGCCTGTCCCATTTGCGGATATACATATCCGCTTAGGGAACGTGTCATTGAAGAAACAAAAGAAGCACGGCTGGAGCGCATCACGGAAACGGTGAAAAAATACAGCCGGCCGGGGGAATGCAAAACCAGAGAGGAACTGACGGCATACAGGAAGCTGAAAAATTACAAGCCCGGCTGGGAGTATCACGCCGCAAAAGCTCTTAATTTATGGAGGTAAGTCATGACAGAGGAACATGTTATACAAAACAGGATCCGTGCCGCTCTTTCACCTTATGCGGTCATATTCAGAGGAAATGTAGGCAGCGGTACGACCTATGACGGACGGCATTTTGATACGGGTCTGCCGAAGGGATTTTCCGATCTTTTCGGATTTCGGAGATCCGACGGCAGAGCGGTCTTTATCGAGATCAAATCTCCTAAAGGAAGAGTGCGTCCCGAACAGGCAAAATTTATAGAGCAGATGAAAAAATACGGAGCTGTCGCAGGGGTATGCCGCAGTCCCGAGGAGGCGTTAACACTTATTGGGGAGGGTAAAAATGAATGAGCTTTACAAAAAACTTGACGCTGCGGCATACAACGATCCGGACGAGATCCCTCGGGAAATATCCTGCGGAAACTGCAGCGAGAAATCGTTTGCACGGCTGTATTTTCGGTTTATGTGTTTGGTGTACAAGCTGTATAAAGGCGGCATATCGGAAACGGAGCTAAAGAAAATAAAGCAGGAATTTTTGTCCGATTTTAAATCCTGTGAGGCGTTATTCAAAGCTGCTTTGAAATCGGTGCGGGAACAGAACAAGCTGAATTTTGCATTATACGAATGCAATAATAATTCGGATAACTGCTCTTACTGCAAGGCGGTTTCAAGGATCCTCGGAAATGTCACAACATCCGTTGAAACCGTTTCCGATGATGAATCACAGCAAATTTCCGACTTTATGGAATATGAATAAGCGGTGAGTAAATGGAAACAAGAGAATTTTTAGCGCATTTTACGCATATTAAGCAGGAAAGTCCCTCCATGTGGCGCGGGGACTGTCCTGCCTGCGGCGATACAAAACGGCATTTATACATAACTCATGCGCCCGATAAATTTCTGCTTGACTGCAAAAAAGGCTGTGCTTTTAAGGATATCATTGCCGCAGCGGGACTTATACCTGCCGACTGCTTTGCTGAAATCAGCTTTCCGAAAAAGCAGTCATGGCAGCTAATACGGGAACATTTTTATACCGATGTTTCCGGAAACATTCTCGGCAAAAAACAGATCTATGACACCGGGGACGGAAAGAAAACAGGTATATGGTACAGGCTGGAAAAGGGGCGGTACATAAAAGGTCTGGGCGGCGTAAAAATGCCCCTGTATCACCTGGACAGGCTTGCGAGAGCCGGTAAGACCGCAGTTATCGTTGAGGGAGAAAAGGACGTTGAAACGGTGGAGCGGTTAGGCTTTGCGGCAACCGCTTCGCCCAACGGTGCGGGGGCAAAATGGCGTGCGGATTTTAACGAATTCTTCCGAGGGAAAAATGTTGTCATAATAACCGACAACGATGAGGCGGGTGAAAAATACGGCAAAGACGCCGCAGAACAGGTAAGAAAAACCGCCGCTGCGGTCAAGCTGATACGTTCCTCGGATATCTATCCTAACGTCAAACCTAAAGGGGATATTTCGGATATTGCCTCGGAGCTGGGAGATACGGAAACGCGAAGGCTGCTGACAGAAGCTGTAAAAAAGGCGGATACCGCGTCTGCCGTTCCTGCTGCGGCGCAGTCCGAACCCGTAATTATTTCCCCAAATACGTCAGACGACGCTATAATGGAGATCTTGCGGGAGCTGAAGCCGCAAAGAAATTTTTCGTACAACGACAGAGGAAACGGAGAGCTTTTCTCCGCCGTATTCGGTAAGACCGCCAGATACAACGTTACCGCAAAGGAATGGTACATATTCAAGGACGGTTACTGGCAGGAGGACGCGGGCGCAATGGAGATAAACCGTCTTGCAAAACGGCTTTATGACAATCTTCTGATTTATGCCTCCGCTCTTCCCAATGAGGGAAAAACAGACTATATTTCCCACGTGAACCGGCTTGGCCGGCTGAATGTCAGGGAAACCATGATAAAGGACGCCCGCGACCGCAATTTTATAAAGTCGGAGGATCTGGATAAAGATCCGTGGCTTTTCAACTGCATAAACGGCACATACGACCTAAAACGGGGATATTTCAGGAAACACCTGCCCGACGATCTCATGTCAAAAATGTCAAAAGTGATCTATGATGAAAATGCCGGTTCTCCCGAATTTGAAAAATTTCTTCGGGATATCTTCTGCGGCGATCAAAGCAAAATACGGTATCTTCTTTCCGCTCTGGGTTATTCCCTTACGGGCGACACATCTCGGGAATGTATGTTTATCCTTTACGGCAGCACCACCCGAAACGGCAAGGGAACGCTTATGGAAACGGTCGCCCACATGATGGGCGGCGAATCCGGATATGCCATGACCGCAAATCCGGAAACTCTGGCACGCAGGCAGTTCAAGGACAGCAGACAGGCCACCGGAGATATTGCCCGTCTTAAGGGCGCACGGTTTCTGAACGTTTCCGAGCCGGACAAAGGCATGGTGTTCGACGCAGCTCTCATAAAAACTCTTACGGGACGGGATACCATTACCGCACGGCATCTGCGTGAACGGGAATTTCAGTTTGTTCCGGAATTCAAGCTGTTTATCAACACTAATTTTCTACCCGGTATCACAGACGACACGGTTTTTGCGTCGGACAGGATCAATGTTATCACCTTCGACCGTCATTTTAATGATGACGAGCGTGATGTCGGTTTGAAAGACCGGCTGAAAACCCCCGAAAATATTTCGGGCATATTCAATATCTGCCTCGGAGGACTGCGGGATTATCTGAAAAACGGTCTTGTTCGTCCTCCGGCGGTCATAGCTGCTGTGAAAGAATACCGGCGTCTTAGCGACAGACAGGGGATCTTTATCTCCGAATGCCTGGAACGGGACGAGTTTTCAAACGTAAAAGCCAAGGACGTTTACGGCGTTTATCTTGACTGGTGCAGAGAGAACAATTTCCGTGCCGAGAACAAGACTAATTTTATGGCGGGACTCAGAACTAAGAATTTATTGACGGATCACGCTACTATTGATGGGAAAACCGCATTTAACGTTATTTGCGGGTATAAAATCGCAGATGATTATCATAATGATGAATCACAAAATTCTTGGTGCGACCCTCCTTTATAACCCAAATGTAGAAAATGTAGAAAATCATATGTAAGAATTTTAAAATGCTCTTTTAGAAATCTTACATTAAAAATCTACATTTTCTACATTTGATAAAAAATGAAAGGATTGATTAAAATGCGTGAGATTTTATTCAGAGGAAAAAATAAATACTGCAATGAGCCGTATAAAAAAGGCGATTGGCTTTACGGTGATTTGGTAAAACTGAAGGACGGTGATATGATACACTCTTACATTTACGGCGGTGGAGAGATCGACCCCGAAACCGTTGGACAATACACAAGTCTGACCGACAAAAAAGACAAGAAGATTTTCGAGGGGGATATAGTAAGTCACAAGGGTCAGCTTTATGAGATAAAATATTCAACCAAACATGCAAGATTTTTGGCGTTTTTAATTGGCGGCGACGGCATTTTTAATCCTGCGGCTATGCAAAACTGTGAAATTATCGGCAACATTCATGATGATCCCGAGCTGCTTGCATACCCGCAGCAATAAAATTTAGACACGTCCAAAGAAAGGAGCGCATATGCAAAG
>JAMPAO010000164.1 GCA_023667165.1 Ruminococcus sp.
TATATGAAAGCGTGTGGAACGAGCCGTATTTTTCCATAAGCGCAAACACGGTTATGGCGCACATTCGCAGGCTTAGGGTGAAAATTGAGGACGACCCGCAAAATCCCAAAATTATAAAAACGGTATGGGGAAAGGGGTACAGAGTTGAATAAAATAAAAAAATCCGAAAAAATTCCCTTGCACAAGTCTATACTCGGATATAAAATAATGGGACTTACAATTGCCGCTTTTTTGATTGCGCTGGCGGTTTATTATGCTCTCACAAATTTGGGAAAGTATATTTCGGTCAATTACAACGCCGACGAATACACCGTATTGATACTGTCAATGTCGATAATTTTTGCATTTATATGTTTTTTCTGGATTTTTCTTGCTTTTATGCGTTCGACGGTAAGCGATATAAAACGTCTTTCCTCGGATTTGAAAAGAATTACCGACGGCGAGCTTGACTTAAAAATAAGTCTTTCGCGGAAAGACGAATTGGGCGATTTGGCGCGGGATATAAGCATAATGCAAAATTCTCTTATTGAACGAATGGAGGCGGAGCGAAATGCAATTAAATCTAACCGCGCGCTTATTACCTCGCTTTCGCACGATTTGAGGACGCCGCTCACAAAGCAGATGTGCGCGATAGAACTTGCGTTAAACAGCAATTCGGGAGAAAACGAGGAAATAAAAAAATCGCTCCGACAGATTTATAAACATTCCGAGCAGATAAAATCAATTTCGGACGAATTATTTTCCTATTTTCTTGCAGAGGATAATTCGGAACAACATAAAATAAATGTGGAGACTTTTGACAGTTCAACGCTTTTCGGTCAGCTTTTGACGGAATATTCCGACTTGCTTGAAAGCAAGGGCTACAGCGTTACGCTTTCAATGGAGCAGACGGAAAATTTTACGGTTTCGGCGGATGTTTCCTATCTCACGCGTATTATGGATAATCTTTTTTCAAATATACGCAAGTATGCAGACCAAAATTCGCCCGTGATAATTTCACTTGAAAACCGCGATAAGGAAGTCTGTATTTGCTTTCAAAACGCGGTGCGAGCCGACGACGGCAAACTTATGGACAGCAATAATATCGGTATTTATTCCGCAAAAAGGCTTGCCGAGGCTTTGGGCGGAACGCTTATTACCTCGCTTGAAAAAAATTTATATAGGGCGGAATTGAGGTTAAAGACCAAATAAATGTTAAAATATATTGATTTTATATTTATAGGCTGCGGTTTTTCTTCTTTTTAGGTACTTTCTCGCTAACTGACATATTACCGATTTGATTTTGTTTCTGTTTAATTTTCTCCGTTACAACCTTTCTTTCAATTTCATCATTCAGCAACCGTGAAGTCTCCCGCCTGCTTTCAGCCAAGGAAGCCGCGCTATATTTCTCTCCATAGGCTTTTTTCAACTGCTGTTCCGCAAGTTGCTCCTTGTCCGAACGTATTGTCAACCGCGCTTCGTACAATTCCGCCATATCAAACCCTGCTCCCTGTTCACGCAAGTCAGCGTACTGTTTTAAAGCATTCCCCAATTTGGCGGAATATCTTTCCTCCTGCTCATTTAATTTTTTCAGCCCTGCTTCGATATCGGCAATGTCTTTCTTAACCTTGAAAAGACTGTCATCGGCACAATCCAAATATTTAAGCAGAGCGGATTTTTCGGAGTTCAGTTTCTCCAAAAGCTCGGTCAATTCCGCAATTCGCATATCAAATTTTTTATGTTTTGAAAAATTTAAAAATAAAGTATTTTTCTTTTCGGCGATAAGCGTTTCACGTTCTTTGATAACATCGCATATTTTATTTTCAAGTCCGTTATATTTCTCAATTTCGGAATTTGCCTCCGAAAGATAATCAGTATATTTTTTCTTCCTTAAACGGATAAATCTAAGCTGATAGCAGGATATAGTAACCTTTTGGCGCACGTTTTCCATTGCTTCCGCAATAGCGGGAATTGTATTTTTTACTGCCTGCATAAGTTTTCTGACAGTTTCTTTCAGTAACCGCAGCAGTGAATTATCCGACTTAATCTGACGGTTAAGCTCGCAGCGTTCGGAAACTATACCTTTCTTCTCCAACACCCTTGCCGCCGCACCCTCGTGAACGGCAGGCTGTTCATCAATACTGCGGTCGGAAAAACTGCGGTGGTCTACGGTTTCCTCAACATTTGCCAGCGACAAATATTTGTTGGTAATATCCGCCCAAGCCTTTCGCCATAAAACAAGCTGTTCCTCACTATTCCAACGCGCTGAAATAGGATTTTGCCTGCCGTATTTTGTGCTTTTCGGATATTTTGAAACACGTTCATACCCTTGCGCTTCGGCTTCCAACGGCGGCATATATATTTTCTTTTTGCCAACCTTGTACTGATATTGCTTTTCCCAACCGTCTGACTGCGCCGACTTAAATTCTGAAGCGGTAAAACCGCGCTCCTCACCATTTTTGATACATAAATATTCTTTCTCGGTCTTGTTTTGCCATTTTCCTTTTTCATCAAGCGGGCGAAGGGTAAGCATAATATGAGCGTGAGGGTTATGCCCGTCCGTGTCGTGAATTGCAGCGTCTGCGCACATTCCGTCGGCAACAAAATTATTCTCAATAAATTCTGACAACAATTCTTTCCACTGTTTTTTGTCAAGCTCTTTCGGAAGTGCAACTACAAATTCACGGGCAAGCTTGCTGTCCTTTGATTTTTCGCTTTCCTCAACAGCGTTCCAAAGCTTGGCGCGGTCTTTCCATTCGGACGGGGCATTTTGCGGGAGAAACACTTGCTCCCAAACAAGCCCTTGCTTTTTCGTATAATTGTGCTGTATGCCGTCATAATCGTTATATATTTTATTACAACTAATGTACGCAGCGGCGGCAACGGCTGAACGTCCCTCGCCCCTGCTGATAATTTTTGCTTCAAGATGATATATGGCTATAATTATCACTATCCTTTTTGATAATTTGCGGCATTGTCCTCACGGCTTCGCAGAAGCCGAACACCCTCGGAGAGCGCACGTTCCCGATCGCAGGAAGGGATACCACCACCGTCCCAACGGGACGGTGGTGAGTAAGTGCGCCCTTCGGGAAACAAAGAGCGGGACGCTCAGTTTCCCGAACGTCCCGCCGCTTAAATTCGATTTGCAATTTCATATAAATAATACTCTAATTCATCAAGGTTCATATAAGATATATTTGGGAAAACTTTTTCAAGTATTGCGCCCTCTTGAATAAGCCGCCGTGTCCGCATTTTCCGCTCTTTAACACGGTCACGCGCCTGCGCTTCCTCCAAACGGTGCCTTGCCTGCAATAATTTTTTCTCGGTTTCGGTCATTTAAATTCCTCCTTTGATAGTAAAAACAAGTTGATTTGATATTTGTGCAATACCAAATAATTGTTTTTTAATATTACAAATTTTTTTAAAAAATTTTTTGGTAGTAAAAAAACCCGTATTTACTATCAAGCTGATAGTAAATACGGGCAAAAATGATATTAAAGGCAGCCCGTGATTTCTCACAAGCCGCCTTATGGTTAATTATGCAGTTTTCTTTTTTCCACGCTGCGTTTGCGGTTTGCTTCTTCTCTGCAATCGCCGCAGCAATATTTTACGTCTTTCCTTGTCGCGGTAAACTCCTTTCCGCAGTTTTCGCAAATGCAGTCGCGCCGCCTTCCTTCCGCTTTTTCGCGTATATAGAATTTATTGCGGCAATTCGGACTGCAAAACATAGCGGCAGAGGACTTTGCTTCAAAGATTTTTCCGCAGCATTTGCAAGTCAGCTTAAAAGGTTCTCCGACCTTATGCTCTCCCGCCTTTATAAGCCGATAACGTTCTCTGCTTTTTATGCGGTGCTTGCGAAGCTGTTCCTGCCGCTTGGCATCTTCCTCTGTCGGTTCGGGAGCGGGAAGTTCAAACCGTCCGATAAAATTTAAATAAATTTCAACCTCCTGCACCCTCTCGCCGTCTGCCTTTTCGGGAGCGTGAACAATAATTTTTTCGATAAATTCATTTATCATCATCGGCGTAAGCTCCGAAAAATCGGTGTACTTCTCGGCAAGCTCAAGAAAATTTTACGCGCGGTAATTATCGTTTTCAAAAGATGATAACTGATTTTCCGCTTCCGTTACCGAAACTTTAAGAACTTGACCACATAGAAAAAATATGGTATAATAAGAAGTATGAGATATACA
>JAMPAO010000165.1 GCA_023667165.1 Ruminococcus sp.
GCGACGTTCTTTTTGAACTGGAGGACGCAGATTCGACAGAACTGAAAGAAGCGCAGAGCGCTCTCGATAAGCTGGAGCTTGATCATCAGAAGGCTTTGCTGGCGCTTACAGAGGGTACGGGTCATGAGGCGGAATATCTTGAAATAAGAAATGCCGAAAGCGAGCTTGCAAATATGAAAGGTCTGCTTTCGGACGCTCAAAGGGGAACGGATATCCTAAGCAAGGCTATTGACGATTATAAACAGGCAAAAGCTCAGTCGGACGATCTTACAAGAGAAAAGGAAAATCTTACCGCTCAGCTTGCTTCCGTAGATACGGAGGATATGCTTGACCTTGCGGGGGAATACTACGACCGTATAAGGGCGGCTAAGGACAATGTATCGAGCTGCGAGAAAAAGGCTGAAAAGGCTAAGGATGATTATGACGAATTATCCAAGGAGGTAAGCGAAAACAGCGATTATGCATCTCAGATAGAGTCGAAAAGAAACGAACTCGAGTCGGAAAGAGCTTCGCTGAATCAGTATTACGTTCAGCTTTACAGCGCCGCTCCCGACGAGGATACTGCGTCGATCTCGTCTGCCATATCCTCGTCTTCCGTGAAAATATCCCAGCTTGAAAGAGAACTGTCCAATCTTATGGCGAAATCGGCGTCGTCCGGAACTATGAAGCTGAAGCTTACAAACGCCGAGAACGCCAAGAAAAAGGCGGACGATAACCTTACCGCCGCAAAGGATAAGCTGGCGGAAGAGATACGCAGCATAAAGCTTGCCATAAAAAAGGAAACAGACATTGTTACGGAAAAGCTGAACAAAGCAAACGATCTCATGACGTCGGCAGACGAACGCAAAAAAGAAGCCGAGGAAGCCGGATATATGTCCGCCGCTCAGCTTGAAACTAAGATAAACGATGCGGAGAAGAATATTACAAAGCTCAAAAACGAGCTTTCGGTGAAAATATCCGGGGAATCAGTGGAAAATGAGAAAGCAAAGCTGGATATTGCCGCTCAGGAAAAGGAGATAGAAAAGCAGAAGCAAACCGTCGAGAAGCTGAAAAGCGAAGCGTTTGACGCTGTTGTAAAGGCAAAGGTCGGCGGCGTTGTGGAAAGCGTTTCGGTCACGGCGGGAGAAGAAGCGGCGGCAGGATCTACCGCGGCTGTCATTAACGTTTCCGATAAGGGTTATACAGTCGAATTTTCCGTAAAATCCGAACAGGCGAGAAAGGTAAAGACAGGAGATAAGGCTGAGATCACAAGCTGGTACTGGGGAGATGATTTTTCCGCTGTGCTTACGGAAATAAAGCCGGATACGGCTAATCCTCAGACGCAGAAGTTACTTGTTTTCAACGTTTCCGGCGCGGATATTTCCACAGGTCAGACAATTACCTTGGCTATGGGAAGCAAGGGTCAGTCATACAGCACGGTGGTGCCGAATTCCGCTGTAAGAGAGGACTCCAACGGAAAATTCGTACTTGCAATGGAATCGAAGAGCAGTCCTTTGGGCAACCGTTACAAGGCAGTAAGATACGATATAGAGGTCGTTGCAAAGGACGATAACTACTCTGCCGTAAACGGTCTTATGGGAAGCGAATTTGTGATAACCGCTTCAACCAAGCCGATCGAGGCCGGCGAGCAGGTGCGCCCTGCTGAATGATCTTAACGAAAGGGACGCCTTAAATGTCAAAAATGAAAAAATTCGGTATAGTACTTCTTGTACTAAATATCCTGCTTCTGGCGGCATTCGGAGGGATATATGCCTATATAGCCTCTGTGGGGAGAAAATATTCCTCCGACAGCGCTAAGCGTATGTGGGATAACGATAAATATACCTATTCGCAGATATCTCTTTATCTTGACGATAAAAACGGTTTGGACGACATGGACATATACGGTCTGAGAAAAAAGGTTGAGGAGAAGCTGGAGGACAGCTCCGTACTGAATGCTGAGGACAATCCAAAGGGCAGACTGTGGATAGACTGCGGGTCGGGAGATTCCTCTCTCAGTCTTATAAGCGAAACAGGCAGATGCGATGTTACCGTTACGGGAACCTTCGGCGACTATTTTATCTTTCATCCGGAAAAGCTTATTTACGGCAGCTATTATACCTCCGACGATGTGAATTCCGACAGGATAATCATTGACAAGGAATGCTCATGGCAGTTGTTCGGAGCGGTAAATACGGTGGGAATGCCTGTTACCGTAGACGGCAAGGTATGCTATGTAGCAGCCGTAACGGACGTTTACACAGACGAGTATGATAAATATGCCTACGGAAGCAAGCCAAGGGCGTATATTCCTTATGAAACGCTAAAATGGTTTAACAGCGGCGCGAAAATGACTGCGTACGAGGTATGTATTCCCAATATTGTAAAGGATTACGCATATACTGTTGTGGAAGAAATAAATCCTGCTGATGAAAAATCCTCTGCGGTGGTGGATCAGAGCGGACGGTTCGGACTTCTGACGCTGGCAAAGGGCAGGAAAGATATACGCAAAAGCGTTATGTCGCAAAGCAGCATGAATTATCCGTGGTTTGAAAACCGCGTCCGCGGCGGAGAGATAAACGCAAGATTTTTAGCGGCTCCGGGACTGTTTTTACTGATAATTCCCGCATTATCGCTGGTTTACTGCATATTTATGCTTGTAAAGCTGGCAGGCAGGGGAGTCCGGGCGGTAAGACAAAGGGCAGAAAAAAGCTATCAGAAAAAGATATCGGCAGAGTATTACAAAAAGCGCGGTATGCCTTATAAACAGTAATATATTACATGGGGATGGCTGTATATGAAAACAGGTTGGATATTTTTATCGGCGGTTTTTGCGCTGCTGCTCTGTTCCTGTTCCGAAAACGGCAATGTTGAGCAGGTGTCTGTCGCAGAGGATACCGATTATTTTGTTGTGCGGAAGGAAATTGTTTCGGACGTGTCCGTTAATGAAGAAGCTGCGGAGGATAAGTCTGTCGGTATGTTTACGCTGTTAGATGATACAGCAGCAGTTGAAGCTGAGATTTCCTGCGATTTTACCGGTATTTTTTTGCAGGACGTTTCTATACTGTGCTTTTCGGGGGATAATCTCTTTTTTCTGAAACTGTCGGAGAGCGATGAAACCGAGCTTTGTTTTTATAATACCGCAGACAGAGCCGTGCGCACGGCGGGTACCGTAAAATGGAACTACATGAGCAATTATGCAAGCAAGGTCATGGGAGAGCGGTATCTTGTATTTTCCGCTGAAAACAGTGCGGGCGCCGATGTATATGTTTACGATATATTGCAGGACGATTTTTATACGGCGGACACACTTCCGAATTCAAGTATAAACGTTTATACGGCGCAGATAAACGAACATGAGTTTGCCTATTATTATTCCGAGGCTTATAATTCCGGCACACATGAGGGACATATTAAAATATTTGACTTGTACACAAGAGAAAGCAGAGAGATATATTCTTTCCCTGACGGCGATGAGGTGAATTTTATGACCTTTGACGGCAGCGAGCTGTATCTTTTCTTTCAAAAAACATATTTTGATGTTGTGAGTACGAATATACAAAAGGTGGATCTTTTGGGAAACGTTACGGAGAAGCGCGCTTTTTCTTTGGAAGAATCAAGGATAGGCGTGATACGGTATATGAAATATGCGGGAGAATATCTTTATATTGGCGGATATGATGTTTTCGGCGACACAAGGGGAGTGTTCTTTGACCCCGAAAATGACTTCGCTCCCGCATCGTCATATGATATGAAGCTGTCGACGCCTCTTATTATGAACGGCGGTGATATACAGCTTTTTAAGACTGTGAGAAATAACGGCCTTATCGCCGCTGCCGATACGGAAAGGCGCATTATATACTATTTGGCTCCCGATATAGAGGGATACGATGATTATATGTCCGTTCATGCGGTGTGCAATGAGCGGGGAGATATTGCTCTGTATATGATTCCCGAGGAAGACGGCAATATTCGGCTGGCATTTATATCCTCGGAAAATGTAAAACAGGCGATAAATTTGTTTGATTTGCAATGAATCGGTAATTGATATACATACCCCGACGGATATTTGCTATGTCCGGTCGGGGGATTTTATTTTAATCCTGCACAAATATTATAATTTATACATAAAATTATTAATGAAATGTAAAAATATCAAAAATGGGAGAAAGACCCTTG
>JAMPAO010000166.1 GCA_023667165.1 Ruminococcus sp.
TCAAGCTCCTTTCGTATTTCTTCTGCGCATTTTGCGCATATTTCCGTACCTCTCAGCACCTTCACCGATTCCGCCGAACCGCAGTACACGCACGCCGGCACATGCTTGGTGATGATTATGCCCCCTGCGGAGCTTGTCAGGTCGACAGCCGTTCCTCCGATTATCCCCGCCGCTGCCGCAATATCTTTCGGTATTGTCAGACTGCGGTTTTTCGTCAGCTTCTTGCTTTTTACCATTTTGCACCTCCGATATATTTTTACCCTTTCGGGCGATGGGACGGGGCTGATAGGTTCAGACCCCTCGGAAACCTTATTTTTTGATATCCTCCACCGCTCCCCGCCATATCCAGCCGAGGAATATGAGCAGTATGGAGAGCGGCAGGATAAACGCCGTTCCGTCAATTTCTCTGCTTTGTATAATTAAGGCGAGAGCCGCTCCCATGATAAAAATCAGCACGTCCTCTATTACCGTCAGCAGTATTTTCAGCTTAGTTTTTTTCATTTTTCTCCGCTCCTTTTCCACGCATTCTTAACTCTTTATCGCAAGCTGCGATCTTTGCTTTTGTTCCGCTTTTGCCGTACATCTTTGTAACTGCGTTTACAAGCTCAAGGTTGCTTGCCTCTTTCAAGGCTTTTTTGTATTCCGCAGAGCTTGCCGTAAGGGTTGTCAGAATAGTCAGTATTTCTCGGCGCATATCAAGCCGCCCCCTTTGCTTTGCGGATATTAAGTCCCGTCAGATCCATTTCCATAGACTTTGCCATTTTAACAAGGCCGTTAAGGGTGTAATCTCCGTTGTCATAAGCCTGTCCGAAAAGTGTCACCGCTCCTCTCAACGCTTGTTTTGTTCTTGATATCTGCCATAAAAAATCTATCTCCGCATTCATGTTTTGCTTTTCAAGGAGAGGTATCAGCATACATATGTCCTCACGCTTTATTTTTGCCGTGGTACAGGTCGGCTTCAGCTTTGTACGGCTGTCAAGCTGTGCAAACATACTCAGCTTGCGGTTGGTGTCAATGTTGCCTATAAGGCATATCCCAAGCGTTTTTCCTTTTGATGTGCAGTCGTCGGAAAAGGAGCGTATGACCTCTATCGCATTGTATGTAAGGTGCTGCGCCTCGTCAAATATCCATACCGTTCCGTCCGATATCCGCTCCCTGATCGCTGTCCACAGGTCGTCGATCCCTCCCGCTCTCCGTACACCCATTTGTACGGCTATCAGCTTTAAAAGGCTTTTAATGCTCTTAAAACAGGGATTTAAGGTAATAAAAACCGTGCTGTCGGGATTATCTCTTAAATACTTTTCTGCAGCCTTTGTTTTTCCTATTCCTGCGTCACCCGAAAACGATGCAAGACCGCCCTTTATACGGCACAGCCGTATTATGCTGTATACTTTTGACGATATGCTTGTTTCTGCATATTCCACCTCGCTGTAGGTCTGCTCCGCCTCGTTTTTCAACGCAAAATAGTCCTCGATTATCTTGATCTGCCTGTTGACGTCACCCGTATATTTCCCGGCACGCAGCTGAGAAAGCACCGCTCCTGCCACTCCGATCAGTTTTCCCGCCTTTTCCTGTGACAGGCTATTCTTTTCCTTAAACTTCTCCACAGCATCCATTGCGGCGGCTATCCTTTTTTCGTCAGTCATACGCTCTATTCCTCCTCAAAATTCATATTTATTCGTTTTATTGCGCCGTTTATCACATTATTCCAGTTTACCTCGTCGTTCTCGCACCCTGCCGCCTTTGGCAGTGCAAGAGGCTCGGTAACGGTATGCAGTTCAGTTTTACCGTCTGCCTGCAGCTTCAGACTGCTTGTTTTTCGCTGAGCCTCTGCACAGGCAAGGGCAAGTGCGTCTATCTGCATATCTCCGGTAAGCTCCTTTCCGCAAGCTTTGATCGCCCTTATCTGCCGTGCGATCAGCCGCTGACGGTCTGCGATATCATCGGTATTAACGGTTATGTAATCCACAAATACGGACATATCCAGATACCAGTCTGTAATATATCT
Source organism: Ruminococcus sp. (assembly GCA_023667165.1). Lineage (GTDB taxonomy): Bacteria > Bacillota > Clostridia > Oscillospirales > Ruminococcaceae > Huintestinicola. The sequence continues at coordinate 2,009 of JAMPAO010000166.1, forward strand.
GTCCTCTTCGTCGTATACCCTTACCGTTGAAAGGTCGGCAGGGTCGTAGCGAACGTATACCTTTTTGCCTACATACCGCCAGTTATCCTCGCCGCAATTGTACCACAGCTTTTCTCCCGATACCGTTACATAAACGCCGTTTTCCCTTACCGTCTGATAACGGGTTGTCCTCATCAGCATAAAATTTAGAGCGGACTCGCTGCAGGTCTTAAAGGTTCTGCGTCGTATTGATACGCACCAAGCCTCGGCTCTTGTCATGCCCTTAAACTGCGGTTCATATTCTCCGTAAGGACTGCCGTTGTAACCGTCAAGGAGGATGTCAAGCATTTCCTTTATCTGAAAATCAACTGGGACGATACCGTGTTTTAGCTGCCATTTGAGGCTTTCGGGGCGTTCGATGATGTTTCCTCCCGTAAATGTTGCCATTATACGGGATATGGTGTTTTTAAGGGTCAGGAACATACGCTCAATAGGCTTTGCACGTCCGTTGCATACGAGAGCGTTGACCATTTTTATGCCCAAATGGTCAAGTATGGTGGGCGGATTTTTCACACCCTGCTGAGATTTTCTCGCCCTGTGTCCCTTGCCCCCTATATCATGGGTCAGAAACTCCGTACCGTTGTCTACATACAGCACCTTGGGTATTCCGCACCTCATAATTGCATGGCGCATGGCAAGCACCGTAGACTGTGAGCATGGATTTTCTGTTATGTTCCAGCCCACAAGCACGCCTGTCTTGGCGTCCAGTATTCCCGTAATATACAGGCGGTGTATTTTCTGCCCGTCGTTTGTCCTTGTCATAAAATCAAAGGTATGATTATCGGCAACCCATACGTCGTTAGCCTCTATCCCATCATACAGCCGTATGATGTACGGCAGGCATTCGTCGATGCATTCCTTTACCGAGCAGCGGAAGTATTTCACCACAGCTTCGGGTATCTTCTCCGCCGCCCGACGAAACGTCCGCTCCGCAGGCATGACAGCGGCAAGATCGGGACGGTTGTCTATTGCCCACTGGAGAGTAAGCCTGTAGCAGTCGCTTATGGGCAATTCCCTGTCGCAAAGGTACAGATCGTTAAACACCTGTGACAGCTCATGCGGTATGCTGTTTTTGCCCCTGTTATGACCTCCTCGCTGTTCTGCCAGTCCCGCAAGGTCATTGTCCTTAAAAAATTTATATTTTCTATACATAATATCACGGCTCAGCGTTATTCCGTGAGCAGTTAAAAACTCCTTTCTCAAACGTTTTGTTTCGGCAATAAATACCATGTCGCCCTCTTCAAGGCTTTCATAGCCTTTCCGCTTGATACGCCATTCGCTCAGTATTTCGCACCAGAATCCGATTATCTCCCGCTCCTTTTCGGTAAAGCTGCCGATATCCCGCTTTTCGCGGGGCTTCGGCGTTTTCTTTTCAGTTGGCTGTGCAGGAGCGGATACGGCAAGAGATGTTTCATCGGGAATGACTGCCGCGTTCAGACTGCCGTAATACTTTTGCTGTAAATTCTCCGGCAGAGAGGACACTGCGATTTTATACTGTACACAGTTATTGTTGTGATTTACCTCTTTCACTGCCTCAAGTTTACCCTCATATGCAATTTTTTGCATATACTGCACACTGCAGCCCTTCAATTCCGCCGCTTCCTTAATTGTCAAATATTCCAATTCCGCACCACCTCGCATAGTTAATTTGCCGATTTTCTTGTAAAACCATTGATTTTTTCCATTCACTCTGTTATACTGTTTTCAGAGTTCGGACACGTGCTGTGCAGATATTCGTCAAGAAAATCTGCCGTTTCGGTCAGGAGCGCAAGAATGGTCGCAACATTCTTCCTGACTTGTTCCGGCTCTATTTTTTTGTCTGTAGGGTCTGAACCCTCGCACAATATCATAGCCGCCGAAACAGCTTGCTTTAGCATAGCCGCACGAAATTCCAGTGATGTCATTTCTATTCACCTCTTTCCCGACCTGCGCTGCAAGAGGCAAGATATTCAGAAACAAGAAGCAAGAATTCTTACCTTTCTGTGACCTGCCATCATCAGAGCGGAGCGGTCATTCTCCGCTGACACGGATCACTCCGTGTTTCGGCTAAATTTTATCAGCATACATGACCTGTATGACCTTTACGCCGGAGC
>JAMPAO010000167.1 GCA_023667165.1 Ruminococcus sp.
CTTCAGCAATACAATGCCGATGCTCACACTGGGATCTGCCATGCTTATAACGACCGTAAGAGCTATGATACCCAGTATATCGTCGATGATAGCAGCTCCGAGAATGGCATTCCCCGCCTTTGTGGACAGCTTTCCCATTTCCTTCAGCGTTTCAACCGTAATGCTGACGGATGTCGCCGTAAGGATTATACCTATAAATATATTCTGAAGCATTGCAAAGCTGCTTCTGCCGTCGTTGAAAAAGTATGCCAAAGCAGCTCCGCCGACCAGCGGCACAAGAACGCCTATAAGAGCTATCACAAAGGACGCCTTCCCCGAACGCTTGAGTTCTCTTATATCCGTTTCCAGACCGGCAGCGAACATCAGCACGATAACGCCCAGCTCCGACAGATCCGTCAGAGTTTCCGTCGGCGTGACGATATCCAGACAGGCAGGACCCAGTATTACCCCCGCAACAAGCGCGCCCACGACCTGGGGCAGCTTTATCTTCTTTGAAAAAAGTCCCAGTATCTTTGTGCTCAAAAGAATAAGCGCGATCGAAACCAAGTACCCGTATTCACCCATAATTAAAATAACCTCTTCTCTCCTTTTTTTCCGGATTTAACTATACCACACTAAATGTTAATATTCAAGCGATATTTTATTAAACTTAAAATTCCGACCTTTTGCATTGTTTTTATAAAATTGTACCCGTATTTTAGTATATTTCGACGAAAAAATATCTGTATTCTGTACGGCTTCGAATTTGTAAAAATTCCGAAGATAATTTTGTATAAAATTTCATAGGATTTCTCCGCTCTTTTTTGATAAATTCATATAAAAAAGTCAATAACGTAATATCGCGTTCATAATTCTTCAGTATAATGTATATGATAATATCCGAAAGGCGGAGCAACAACAATGAGCAGAAAGCTGATTGGCTTTATTGTGGCAAATCCCGAAGCTGTGTACCAGCAGAGGATCATGGACGGACTGTTTGCCCAATGTGAAAAATACGGTTACAACGTCGCCGTGTTTTCTCCTCTTGTGCAGATGTGCCATTTTTCCCGAAGCTATCTTGACGGCGAGCTGAACATTTTCGAGCTTATGAACTTCGATAAGCTCGACGGAGTTATAACCTCGCCCATAACCCTTTCCGAGGACAGGGTGGAATGGGTCATGGAAAAGATCACGGAAAAGCTGGAAAAGGAATGCTCAAAACCTGTTATTGCTCTCGACCTGCCCATGGGAAATTACGATGTGGTATATACCGACGACCGCAGCGCCTTTTCCGTTATCACCGAGCATATCCTTGACGTCCATAACTGCAAAAAGGTATACTGCCTTACGGGTATGGAAGGCTATGCCGTTGCGATGCAGCGCTTAGCGGGATTTACCGACGTTTTTGAAAAAAGAGGTATAAAAATACCCAAGGAATATATATTTTACGGCGACTTCTGGTATACAAGCGGAGAGGCACTCGCCGAAAAAATAGCCTCCGGCGAGGTGGAAATGCCCGACGCCGTTGTCTGCGGCAGCGACCATATGGCGATAGGTCTTGCCAACAGGCTTATCGAAAGGGGCATAAAAGTCCCCGAGCAGGTCATAGTCACAGGATACGACTCTACCCAGGAATCCATCATAAACGACCCCACGGTCACATCCTATATCCCGGATATAGGCAGAGCGGCGGCGGAAGCGGTGGATAAGATCAGAAAAATAATAGATCCGAACGCGGAGCTTATCCCATGGGACAGATCAAGAAGCAGCAGTCTGTGCATAGGCAAGAGCTGCGGCTGCCCGGAAAACCTCGAATACATAAAAAAGCGGCTTCACAGCTCTCTATATAACGTCAACCACAATTATTCCCAAAAGGATATCCTCAATACCTCCGATATCGGCAGGCTTCTTGAGGGATACGTATTTGAAAACTTCACCGCCTCGGTCAGTGCCGACGACTGCCTCAGTAAAATATGCCGTTCTACGTATCTTATAAGACCGTACAGCCATTTTTATATGTGCCTCAACGAGGAATGGCTCAATACCGACAGCAGTATTACCAAGGGTTTTTCCAAGCGCATGAGAGAGGTAATGCACTGTGTTCCCAACGACCATAGCGAGCCTGTGTTCTGCTCCGACGGCGGCGATCATATGTTCGATACCGAGCTTATGCTTCCCGAGCTTTACGAAAAAACCGAAAAGCCCTCCGTATTCTATTTTGTCGCCCTGCATTTCAACGATAATTCCTTAGGCTATGCCGTGCTTCAGTGCGATCTTTCACAGGATCAGAAAATAAGCTACGTTTTTCATAACTGGATACGCAATGTAAACAACGCCCTTGAGATGACCAGAGTGCAGAACAAGCTGATGATGTTCTCCCTGAGAGATGCCATGACAGGTCTGTACAACCGCCGCGGAATGGAGTATACCGTGGGAAAAATGCTGCAAGGCGCAGGAACCAAGGACAGTTGGATGATCTTTGTAATAGATATGGACGGACTCAAATATATAAACGACACCTTCGGTCATTCCGAGGGAGATTACGGAATAAACGCCATAGCTTCCGTATCAAGGCGTATGTGCCGAAATTCGGAGATATGCGTCAGAGCGGGCGGAGATGAATTTTACATTATCGGCGTGGGAGATTACAATCTTATAGACGCTATCGTCAGAATAGAAAAATTCAACCTTACCCTTGCGGAAATAAACAAGGAAGAAAACAAGCCTTACGAAATATCAGCAAGCATCGGCTACTGCTGCGAGAAAATAAATTCCGGCGTAAGCTGCGACGAAGCGATACGCATAGCCGACGGAAGAATGTATGAAAGCAAGATCGCCAGGAAAAAGCAAAGGCAGTAGCATATGCGCTGCCGATGATCAGCCGCAGTAAAAGATCGGGTCGGAGCGCTAAGCTCCGACCCGTTTTTTAGGACAAACAAAGATCAGTCTACAGGACATATCCAGCCGAAGCTGTCCTCTATTCTGCCCCACTGTATTCCCGTAAGAGTATCGTAAAGCATCTGCGAAATGCCGCCTATCTCGCCGTTGTTGACTGTCATTACCTTATCTCCGTACTTCAGCTCCCCTATCGGAGAGATGACAGCCGCCGTACCGGTGCCGAAAGCCTCGTCGAACTTGCCCTCGTCGTATGCCTTGATAAGCTCGTCTATTTCAATATCCCGTTCCGTCACCTTATAACCCTTGCTCTTTAACAGTTCAATGCAGGATCTTCTTGTGATACCGCTGAGAATGGACTTTCTGTCAAGGCTCGGCGTAACGATCTCTCCGTCTATAACAAAGAAAACGTTCATAGCGCCCACTTCCTCGATAAACTTGCGGTGAACGCCGTCAAGCCAGAGAACCTGCTCATAGCCGGATTTGGCAGCGTCGTCCTGAGCTTTCAAAGATATGGCGTAATTTGCGGCAGCCTTTGTAAAGCCTGTACCGCCCGATACCGCTCTTACATAGTTCTGCTCAACATAGATCTTCACCGGAGCAAGACCCGCCTCGTAATACGCGCCGACGGGCGAACAGATTATGCAGAAAATAAGATGCTTTGCGGGGTGAACGCCCAGCATCGGGTCGATCGCGAAAATATACGGACGTATATAAAGAGATGTGCCGTAATTATGAGGCACCCAATCCTCGTCGGTCTTAACAAGTGCCTTTACAGCCTCCACCGCAAAAGCCTCATCTATCTTGGGGATACACAAGCGGTCGTTTGACACGTTCATTCTCGCCATATTCTGTTCGGGACGGAAAAGCTGTATTTTTCCGTTTTCGGTCCTGTACGCTTTCAAGCCCTCAAAATCGGCTTGACCGTAGTGCAGGCACATAGCCGACGGATCGAGAGGGATAGGCGCATAAGGAACTATTCTCGGATCGTGCCAGCCCTGCCCCTCATCGTAATTCATAAGGAACATATGATCGGTAAATATTTTTCCGAAGCCGAGTTTGTTTTCATCAGCAGGCTTCTGCTTGGGCGCTGACGTTCTGGTGATTTTAATTTCCATAGCAGATATCTCCTTAATATATAAGAATAAAATCAATATTTTATATAATTATACCATATGTTTTTACAATTTTCAATATAAA
>JAMPAO010000168.1 GCA_023667165.1 Ruminococcus sp.
AGGTGTGAATTTGGAATATTTGACGGTTAAGGAGGTGGCGGAGCTGAAAGGGTGCTCGGTGAGATATATACAAAGCTGTGTATCAAAAGGAAAGATAGAATCCGTTAGGGAACGAAGTGCTGATAACAATTGTATACAGTACAAAATTCCCGTGTCCTCTCTTTCGGAGGAGCTGAAAGAAAAATATTACAAACAGCAGAGAGAAAACCTCGGACTACTTCCGGAGCTGAAAGCCGCTCCCGAGCCGAAAGATACAACGCCGTTAAAACAGCGTAAAAATACCGTTAAAAAGGCATTGGACGAGTATTCGGAGGAAGAGCGGGAGCGGATAGCGTTCTGGATAAAAACGCTGAAGGACTGGCAGGCGGCAAGGGCAAAATTCAAGAGAAAGACCGATGCTGATCCCCTGTTCTGCGCAAAGGTGCGGTTTGAAAATCCCGAGGTAGATATCAGTCCCGATATACTGTACCGTAAATACCGTGCATATATGAACAACGACTATGAGGGTATCGTCGGCAAGCGGGGCGGCTGGAACAGCGGAAATTCATGCATTGATGAAACGGTGTGGAGCATATTCACCGCCTACTATATGACCCAGCACAGGCTGAGTGCGGAAAACTGCCGCAATAAGGCGGCTGCAGTGTGCCGTGAATATTATCCGGAGCTGGCTGACGGAATACCCTCCGCAAGGACGTTCCGCAGGAGAGTGGAAGCCGAGATACCCAAAGCGGTGTTATGCTATGCAAGAAAAGGCGAGAAGGAATTTCTTGACAACTATCTGGAATACGCCGAGCGAAGCCTTAAAAATGTCAAATGCAACGACATATGGATCTCGGATAACCACACCCTCGACTTCTTTACTCTTTCCGACGACGGCAAGGTACACAGACCGTCTATTACAACATATCAAGACGCCAAAAGCGGCGTGATAGTTGCGGCGGAGCTGTGCGATCACCCGAACTCCGATACAACGCTTCTTTCCCTGCGCTCGGCGGCTCTGAACGGCTTTGGATTGCCCCTTGCTTTGTACTTTGACAACGGTTCCGAGTATACTGCCTCGGATGTAGCAGGACGGGGACACCGTAAACAGTCACAATGGCAGAAAAACAGAGATCACCCATTGCAGATATTTACACTGCTGGGAATTGCAGTAACTAATGCCATACCTAAAAACGCAAGGGCAAAGCCTATTGAGAGATTTTTTTACACCTTTAAGGAGCATTACTCAAAATCGGTGGAAAGCTACTGCGGAGGAAAACCCGATGAACGTCCCGAGGAATGCCAAAGGCTCATTAAGGAGGGAAAACTTATCACCGATGAAGAGGTGCGGAAGCTACTGCCCGAATTTATCAAAGGGCATAACAGCGAGCTTTACGGCGGCAAGGAACGGCAGTACAAAAACAAGCGGAGGATAGACGTCTGGAACGAGGCTGTTATGTCGGGAGATGTGGAGTTCCGCACATCCGACGAGGAAAATCTGCGGCTGCTGATGAGGCGTACAACAGGCTATCAGCAGATAAAGCGCAACGGCGTTTACATAACCGTAGCGGGAGAAAAGAGATGGTATAACGACAGAAATACCGTTCTGCACGTCGGCGAAGAGGTATTTGTCCGCTACGATCCCGCAGACCTAAAGGAAGTACAGCTTTATGACAAGGCTACCGGAAGATTTGCTTATACCTACTATGCGGCGGATTATCTGCACACCGAATTTATCGGCGAAAACAAAGAAAATATTCAGACCCTTATGCGTTCCCAGAGGCAGAACAGACGGCTTGTCAAGGAGCAGGCTAAGGAATACAGGAAATTCGACGCTGTTTCTTACTTGCAGGCTGAACTGCTGAGAGTAAGGCAGTTGTCCGAAAATTACGAGGTCGCAAAGCCGTCGGAGTTCACTGCGGTTTCGGCGGACGAAAACATAAACGCAGTAAACATCACAAAAATAGAGTTTGCGGATATTGAAAGACTTAACGATATCCGCACAAGATCAAGAGGAGCGTAAAGCTCCGGAAAGGATAACGGTAATGGAAAAGGAAAAAATCAAGGAATATACGGACGAGCTTATCAAGCAATTCGGTTTGTCCGGCACGGCGGTCATAACGGGAATAAAGGAAAGCGATCTGCCGGCGGCTGCGGAAGGCGAAACAAAGGACGCCGCCAAACTGTGCGACTTTATAGAAGCACGCAGATACGCCTATGAAAACTACACCAAGGAACAGTGCGGTCTGCTTTGCAGACTGGAGCAATTTATTGCAGAATGCGGAAGCGCCGCCAAAGCGGCAAAGGCTCTTGGAGAAACTCCGAGCACACTGTCCGATATACGGAAGTATAAGTACAGGGGCAAGGTGGACGAATTTTTTTCAAGGCTTGACGCATATTTCAATCTGAAATCGGAGCGTGACAAAACCTACAAATGCCCGTTTTATGTTCCCACATCGGTATCTGAAAAAATTTATCAGACCATTCGGGATGTGCATATAGTGGGAAGCTGTGAATTCATAACGGGCGATACGGGCGTGGGAAAAACGAGGACTATACATAAGTATATAAAGGATCATTCTGACAATACGGTGTTCATTACCTCAAATTATGCCGACAGAACTGTGGGCGGGATAACGGAAAAGCTGGCTGCGGCTCTGGGCATAAGCGGTATAAGAGGACTGAAGGCTCTTACCGAGGCGGTTCTGGACAGACTCCATGACGGTATGCTGATAATTATCGATGAGGCACAGCACCTTACATTTACCGCCATAGATCATTTGCGGTGTCTGTCCGATGAATTCGGAGAGCGGGGCGAAACAATGGGCGTATGCTTTGTGGGAAACCCCGCTTTGATGAACCATTTTACCGAAAAGAAAATAGCTCTTACGGGGCAGGCGTTCGGGCGGGGCGGGCTAAGACCGTACATACGAGCCTCTGACACTACGCTTGATGATATACGCCTTATGTTCCCGAACCTTAATTCCGACGATAAGAGGACGGAACTTAAGTTTCTGCACATAGTGGCGCAGACAAACGGCGAGGGGCTTCGCAGGGCGGTCAATATGTACACCAACGCTTATGACAGCAACGGCGGCGAGGTGACGGCTGAATATCTTGCGGGACTTGCACAGCTCGGAAATTTAAGAATACCGAACATAGGGGCAGTTATACGCAGTCTTAGGGAGGCGGAATAATTATGCGCCGAGAAATAATAACCGCCCTTACAACTCTTACGGCAAGCTCTGCGGAATACAAAAAAGCCTTGAAAGAGGCAAGCAACCTTGAGCTTGTAAACGCAGTTACAAAGATGTACGGCAAAAGCGGAACAAAAGCAAAGATCGCAGCTTGCGATAAAGAGTTAAGAATGCGTGGAAAAGGAGCGGAGAAAAATGAAAAAAACTAAGCTGAAAATACTGCTGACGGTAATAGAGGACGTGCTGATTTTTATCATGGGAGCGGCTCTCGCCTTAATTATACAAAGCAGAGAAATTGACGGAACGGCGTTTATCCTGCCGCTCTCCATACTGCTCATATTCCTCGGCTGGATATGGCGGGGAGCGGTGGAGGATATCAAAAAATAAGGTTTCCGAGGGGTCTGAACCTATCAGCCCCGTCCCATCGCCCGAAAGGGTAAAAAATATATCGGAGGTGCATAAGTATGGCAAAGAAAATAAAAGCAGCGGCAAAGCCGGAACCTATCGACATGGAGCGTATGATCGAATGCGTCCGTGCAGTCAAAGAGGGAGAGCGCGTCAAGAAAGAGCTTGAAAAGGAGATCGACGGATTTAAAACGGAGATAAAGAATGTCATGACAGCGCACAAGCTGGATGAAATGGTCTGCGACGTTTTTACAGTCAGATATAAGGACGTATCAAGCGACCGTTTTGATCAGAAAGCCTTCAAGGAAAGATACGGCACGCTTTTTGATAAGTTTGTCAAGACCGTTACTGCCAAGCACTTTACAATAACCTAATATGGACATGGAGACCTTTATCCGTGAATGCAGAGAATGCGATATCACGGACGGTGAAAAAGTAACCGAGCTGTTGGGGCTTGCCGCAC
>JAMPAO010000169.1 GCA_023667165.1 Ruminococcus sp.
TCTTACTATGGTGAACGCAGAAGATTACATATGCGTAAACGGCAATTTCTCTGTGTATTCTTACGAGGCAAGAAGTACCCTTACAAACGGAGTAATGGAAGTAAAAGGCAATTTTACTCAAAGGAATTACTACAGTTATATTGCGAACAATTTCGCTCCGAGCGGAAATCATAAGGTGATTTTGAGCGGAGATAAAATTCAAAAGGTTGATTTTGCGGCAGAGCAATCGTATTTTAACATACTGGAAGTAAATAAAGATATAAATAAGGGCTATGTTTTCAGCAGAACGCCTTTGTGGAACGAGCTTATTGAAAGCGAAGCTGATACGGAAGCTCCCACTGCTCCCAAAAATCTTAAATTTGTACGCTCCAATTCATCGTCTGTTGTTATTGCATGGAATCCGTCTTCCGATAACAAAGAGGTTTATGAATATCACATTTACCGTGACGGCGAGCTTGCGGGCAGCACAAAAAAGACCGAATATATAGACAGCGGTCTTAAAAGCCATACATCATATGAATATTATGTTATCGCCTGCGATACTTCGGGAAATCTTTCCGATTGGAGCAACATCCTTGAAGCGCAGACAGATGTTGACGCTTATGCGCCTACACAGCCTGCAAATGTTTCAGCCAAAGTTCAATCCGAGGGCGTAGTGCGTATTTCGTGGACTGCTTCATCCGATAACGGTGCTGTTGTTAAATACAACGTCTACAGAAACGGAATCCTTATAGGTTCGTCAACCGGAACAGCGTTTACGGATACCACCGCCGTGGGCGGATATTATGAATATTATGTTGAGGCGATAGATAACGAGGGCAACGCTTCAAGAACGAGCGCAAGCGTATTCATAGATAATCTTGCGCCCTCTGCTCCTGTTTTAACCGTGAACTCAGTGACGGACGAATATGTTTCCCTTTCCTGGGAAAGCAGCGACAATGTCGGCGTGGTAAATTATGAGCTTTACAGAAACAACATTAAAATAAGCAGCCTTAAATCCCCGATGTATATTGACAAAAATATCGCCATTGACGAAAACTATACATATTATGTCAAGGCATATGACGCTGCGGGAAATGTATCGGAAAGCAGCAATGAAGCTGTGATCTACACAGGTGAGGACAGCGAAGCTCCCGTTATAAATTCGATTGAATACACAGGCAAGCCGCAGCTTAAAAATGTTGTGGTAACGGTTTCGGCTGCCGACAATTGCGGCATATCGAAGGTTTACATAAAGTATTCCACGGATAAGATAAACTGGGTGGACTGCGGCTCGGAAAGCGCATTCGGCAAGGCGGCTGCCTCGGTAAGGTTCGGTGTTGATACCTCGGGAATGCCCGATGGTACGGTATATCTGTGCGCTTATGCGGAGGATACTAACGGAAATGTGAGCAAAATAGAGGATTCGCCCGTGTACAGTTTTACGGTGGATAATACTGCCCCGGAAATTCCTGCGGGAGTGGTATGCAAAAGCGAGAACGACGCTATCAAGTTGATGTGGAACGCAGGCAGCGATGTTTCATATTACAGGATTTACAGGAAAACAGACGGCGGAGAATACTCGCTTGTTAAGGACAATCATATATATATCAATTACTTTGAGAGCAATATCGAGCTTGGCACGGTATATTCCTATGCGGTAACGGCAGTGGATGAGTACGGAAACGAAAGCGGATTTTCCGAGGAAGTGACAGGCTGCATTTCCGAGGATAAAACAAAGCCTCAGGTAATAAGCGTTTCGCCTGCTGATCGGAGCAAAATAGGAGAAAACCCCGAAATAAGCATATCCTGTTACGACAATTTCAAGCTCGGGGACGTTACGGTACAAGGCAAGGCTGAAAATGCCGATGAATGGTCCGATCTGTATTACAAGGAACTTGATACATATGCGGAGGTTGTTTCCTTTACGCTTGATACCTCGGATATTCAAACCGGAAATTATCAGATAAAGGTTTCTTTGACGGATTCCGTTTTGAATAAGAGTGAGGATCATATCGTTACTTATGATTACAGAGAATGTACTCTGTCTGCGCCTGCACTGAATGCCGATCCCATAGGCTGGGGCGCAGAGCTTTCATGGACTATGACGGACGTATCCGAGCTTGCAGGGTATACAGTTTACAGAAAAGCACCCGGCGAGCGTGATTTTAAGGTCATAGGCAGAACTGTCGGTACAAGCTTCACCGATGAAGACGCTGAAGCGGGAAAGACGCATTATTATAAGGTTACAGCCGATGATGTCAGAGGCAATACAGCGGAAAGTATCACGGCGTCTGTTATACCGACGTATGAGGACAGTATTTATCCTACAGCCGTACCCGGCGAGGGAATATTCGGTATTGCGGGAAAAGATATATCGTTTGACGGCGCAGCTTCTTATGATAATCATTATATCAAATCATATCATTGGGATTTCGGCGACGGAACTGCGTCAGACCAAGTTAAGGTCAAGCACAGCTTTGAAACGGAAGGAGAATACACGGTTTCGCTTACCGTAACAGACAGTGCAGGCAATGAAAACACAGGATCGGTAATTGTAAAGGTTTATCCCAAAGACTACAATTGCACAAAGATCAGAATAACCGATGAAAACGGAGCGCCGATTGCCAATGCGCGTATTTACTGTGAAAATACAGCAGAAAAAGTTGACGCAATGTCCGATTCATCCGGCTGTTACGACTTTATCTATCCAAACGGCAGCTATGACGTATATGTATATAAAAACGGCTATCTGCCTCAAATGACTGTAATTTCTTCCGGCTCCGGTCAAACCGAAACGGTTTCTCTGAAAAAACAGGATGTTGTTACGGGAAATATTTCTGTGAGCGAACTTGATTTTAATGACATAAAGTCTTTGGGAATAGACATAAACGACCCCGATAATCAAAATGTATATAAATATACCGTGGATCTTGGCTTTGATGTCAGCTATACTGTTCATGAAACTATTACAGTATATGTAAATGAAGCGGGACGAATGGTGTGGAGAGAAAAAACCAACAGCACCGCTTTGAAGATGAACGGTAACGTTTATTATTACAACGACAGCGGAAGTCACAGACAAAGACAACGCAGATACTATTTGACATTTATTCCTGCTTCAAGTTACTCTTATACGACCTACAATGATTATCCTGCAGTATATCTGGCTGCGATGTCTGTTACTGCGGAAACGGCATGGACTAAGCAATTTTTTGATGTGCAGTTGTCTGTCATCAGCAATGCAGATGATGAATTTTATATAGATAATGCGTCTGCTGTTATCAATATCCCCGATGGATTGTCCCTTGCCGATACTCAAAGAGGTGAAAAAGCCACCGTTGATATGGGGGTTATTTCGAGCGGTAAATCGAAACCGGCAAGCTGGATCGTCAGAGGCGATAAGGCTGGAAGCTACAATTTATCGGCACAGTTCAGCGGAAAACTTATGCCGTTCGGTGAAGATATAACCGTTGACTTTGAAACCGACGAACCGCTTGTGGTTCAAGACGCAGAGAATACACTGCGAATAGAATTTGAACGCATCAAGGATGCCAAGAATCACTGGAATGTGCAATTCAAGGTTACAAATATTTCGGGCAGAACACTGAACAATGTTAAATTGAACTTTTCGGAAATAAGCTCGGAATTCCTTAATGTATCGGATATTTATCTTATATATCCCAGTGATTTCAGGGAGTACATTTACTGGAACTGCGGAAATTTCAATGAAAATGAGGATACAGAGGAATTTCTGCCAGCACTTTACGGCGATGATCATTATACGGACAAACGCGAACTGCGTGACGGTGACTCTATTGTCGGGCAGTATTACGTTGAAGGATTTGCAGACGACAAATATGTAAACAAAGTTATTTACATAAATAAATAAAGCCTGTATAATTCAGCCAAAAATCAGATAAAAACGGAGGATAAAATTATGTTCCGCAGATTAACATCATTTACCCTGTCGGCTTTAATGGCGCTGAACATCGTAACCCTGCTGCCCGCAAACGCATTTGCGGCAGCATCGGACAGCAAGGTAT
>JAMPAO010000016.1 GCA_023667165.1 Ruminococcus sp.
GTACGCTCGCAAACGGACGTGTCCCTGATGGCGGTCTGAACGGTATTTGCCGGCTCGGAAAAAACAGGCAGCGCATAATCCGCCGCCGTCGGCTTATGCTCGGGTATTTCTATCTGCGCGGGGCGGCTGTCGCTCAAAAGCGCGTTTTTTACGGCAAAATAAAGCGCGTCGTATATCATTCTGTCGTCGGAAAAGCGCACCTCTGTCTTGGCGGGGTGAACATTCACGTCCACCGCCGAGGGAGGGATATCCATAAAAAGCACGCAGGCAGGCAGCTTTCCCTCCATTATGCTGTTGCGGTATGCTTCTTCGAGGGCGGTCATACAGGTAAGGGATCTGACATATCTGCCGTTTACGAAAAAATGCTGCATGGAGCGGTTCTTCCTGCCCCACAGCGGTTTTACGGTGTAACCTCTTACCCCTATCCCGCCCAGCCTATAGCTTACGGGTATAAGGGATGCTGCAAACTCCTTGCCCATGACGGAGTAAACGGCGGAATAAAGCCTGCTGTCGCCTGGAGTAAACAGCTCCTGTGTGTTATTGCGGATAAATCTGAAAGATATTTCCGGATGAGAGAGAGCTATTTTGCTGACTACAGAGGCTACGGCTCCGCCCTCGTACCTGTCTTTTTTAAGAAATTTGAGCCTGGCGGGGACGTTATGGAAAATATCTCTGACAATGACGGTTGTGCCGTCGGGGCAGCCGGTTTTCTCCCACAGCGTTTCCTTTGTTCCCTCAATGGCGTACCGTGTGCCGTATTCGTCCCCTTTTTGCTTGGTCATGACCTCGCACCTGGCAACGGCGCAGATGGACGCGAGAGCTTCTCCCCTAAAGCCGAGGGTCATTATTGAATTTAAGTCCTCCTTGCCCTTGAGCTTGCTGGTGGCATGGCGGAGAAACGCGGTGGGAACGTCCTCATAGCTCATGCCGCAGCCGTTGTCGGTAATGCGGATATAAGCTATGCCCCCCTGCTTTATTTCTATTGTAACGGCAGACGCGCCGCTGTCTATGGCGTTTTCCGTAAGCTCCTTTACCACGGAGCTGGGACGTTCTATGACCTCTCCCGCGGCTATCAGCTCCGCAAGCTCCTTGTCAAGGACTTGTACTTTGGGCATTTTCCTGTCCTCCTCCGATCAAAGCGTTATCACTCTTGAGCTTCGTCGAGCGTCCAGGGGATAACCGCCGATATTTCCATTTGTATAACGGGGCGCGGAAAATTATCCTCCAAAAGGCAGATATTATCGGTAAATCCAACAAGAAAGCCGTCCCCCGCTTTATGCATAAGGTCTGTTTCCATTGCGCAGACCGTTGTTTTATCCGACGGATCAGATATCCGTTTCCATATGTCTTCTCCCTTGAGTATTCTGCCGCACAGGTGATAAAACCCGCCGTAATCCGCCGCGTTATCTCCCGTTTTGCAGTTATGGTAAACCTCTGCCGGCTTTTTGATATCAACGCCGACAGATTTAAAAAAGTCCTGTATGGCATCCGAAAGGATATCCGCCGCTTTTTCGTAATTGCGGCAGTAAGCGCATTGACAGTTCTCGCTCAAAACCGGCGCGGTACGGTAAAACTCCGCCGTTTTTTCCCTGTCGATCTCGATCTTGCAGCCGGAAAAAATCATTGTCATATTATCACCTTTTATCAGATCTCCTCGGAAACTTCCGAAGAGGTCTATTTAAGCATTTCGCACATCTCGCTTAAAAAAAGCAGGGCGTCTTTCGGGGAAAGCTCGTCGGGATCGGTTTTCCGCAGACGGTTCAAAACCTCTTCGTCTTTCATGTTGCCGAAGGATATCTGCTCCTCGCGCTTCGGTTCGGGACTTTCCGTTTCTTTCTGCCGCTCCAGCAGCGAAAGTATTTCCTTGGAACGGTTTATAACGCTTTGAGGCAGTCCCGCCAGCTTCGCTACCTCTATGCCGTAGCTGTCGTCGGCGCCGCCCTCAACTATTTTACGCAGGAATTTGATGCTGTCGCCTATTTTTCTCACGGCTACGCTGTAATTCTTTACGCCCTCTATCCTGCCCTCAAGTCCTATAAGCTCATGGTAATGTGTGGCAAAAAGGGTCTTGCAGCCTATTTTTCGGCTGTTTGCCATATGCTCCGCAACGGCGGCGGCTATGCTGATACCGTCAAAGGTGGATGTGCCTCTGCCGACCTCGTCTAAAATAACAAGGCTTTGCTTGGTGGCGTGCTTTAATATGTCCGCCACCTCTTTCATCTCAACCATAAAAGTAGACTGCCCCGAGGTCAGATCGTCCGACGCTCCCACTCTTGTAAAAATACGGTCGACTATGGATATCTTGGCATAGTCCGCAGGCACAAAGCAGCCTATCTGCGCCATAAGGACTATCAGCGCGGTCTGCCGCATATAAGTTGATTTACCCGACATATTGGGTCCCGTGATGACCGACATTCTGCGGGAGGCAGTATCAAGGAAGGTATCGTTGGGAACGTACATTTCGTCGTTTATCGTCTGCTCCACTACGGGATGTCTGCCCGCTTTTATGTATATTTCTCCGTCAAGGGCGATATCCGGCTTTACATAGCGGTTTTTAAGAGATACGTCCGCAAAGGAGCAGAGCACGTCGAGAGCCGCCGCCGCTCTGGCGGTCTGCTGGACGCAGGCAAGCTTTGAGGCTATGAAATCCCTTACCTCGGCAAATATCTCCGCTTCGAGGGTCTGCACCTTTTCGTCCGCTCCCGTGATCTCGTCCTCGGCTTTTTTCAGCTCGTCGGTTATAAAACGCTCGGCGTTGGCAAGGGTCTGACGGCGGATATAATCCTGCGGTACAAGATCGTAGTAGGATTTTGTGACCTCTATATAATACCCGAAGACCCGATTGAAACCTATCTTCAGATTTTTTATCCCCGTTCGTTCTCTTTCCCTTGCCTCCATTTCACGAAGCAGACCCTCCCCTCCGGAGATTATGCTTTTCAAGCGGTCAAGCTCCTTGTTAAAGCCCTCTTTGATAACGCCGCCGTCCTTGAGCAAGGCGGGCGGGTCGTCGACTATGGCATTATCCACAAGAGCGGATATTTCCGAAAGCTCGTCGGTCTGACCGTTCAGCGCTTTCAGCAGCGGAGCCTTGCAGCCGGAAAGGATACGCTTTATCTCGGGCATCCGCTTTGCCGTCTGGGCAAGAGCCTTTATATCCCTCGGAGCGGCGGTACGGTACATTACCCTTGTCATAAGCCGCTCAAGATCGTATACTCCGTCCAATGCCTCAGACAGCTCGGAAAGCTTTACGGTATCGTTATAAAGCTCCTCCACTGCATTCAAGCGGTCGATTATGGCTGCCGGCTTGACAAGAGGCTGCTCTATGTACGATCTCAGCAGCCTGCTGCCCATAGAGGTTTTGGTATGCCCCAGAACCCACATAAGACTTCCTTTTTTATCCTTGGAACGCATGGTTTCGCAAAGCTCCAGATTGCGCCTTGCGGTAAGGTCAAGCTCCATAAAGCGGTTGTCGGAATAGGTCTTTATTTCGGTAAATCTTCCCACGGCGGCTTTCTGCGTATCGCTTATATAGAAGAAAAGTCCGCACAATGCGGATATGCAGACATCGCTGCTGTCGCTCAAATGCAGATCGGACACGCTTTCGGCAGAAAACTGGCGGAGAAGCGCGGCTCCGTTTACATCATAGGAAAAACGCTCGTCGGGCAGAACTATCTCTTTCAAATTCATCTGACCGCGGATATACTCCATTGTACGCGCAAGCTCGGCGGCTTCCCCGTTTACAAGCAGCTCGGCGGGGGCGCAGCGGGATATTTCGTTTACCGCGCTTTCCTCCAGCTCCGCAAGGGACTTGTCCCTGTACGAAAAAAGCTCCGCAGTTCCCGTGGAGATATCGGCAAAGCACAATGCCGCCTCCGATTTGTTTACATACAAAGCCGCTATATAATTGTTTTTGTCGTCGGCAAGCATATTGCTTTCGGTAAGCGTTCCGGGAGTCACTATCCGGATAATGTCGCGCTTTACCAGCCCTTTGACGCTTTTGGGATCCTCAAGCTGCTCGCACACCGCCACGCGGTGCCCCAGATCTATGAGCTTTTTTATGTATATTTCCGAGCTGTGATAGGGTATGCCGCACATCGGCGCACGCTCGCCCAATCCGCATTCTCTGCCGGTAAGGGTAAGCTCCAGCGCTCTCGATACCATTACGGCGTCGTCGAAAAACATTTCATAAAAATCGCCCAGACGGAAAAACAGCACATAATCGCTGTATTTGTCCTTTATATCAAAATACTGCTGCATCATGGGCGACAGCTTGCCGCGGTCAATGTTCATATGTCCTCCTTATCCCCGAGAGATCACGCCGCAGGCAAAGGGGATAGCTTTCCTGCGGTCTGAAAATATCATTGAAGCCGGATATTTCCGTATCCGCGCTTTCCCCGTTTTATCCGCAGCCGCCGCAGGAAGCGCAGCTTCCGGTACAGGAAGCGGGGGGCGTATCGGGGCAGGTCATGGGGTCTTCCCCGTTGGCGCTGGCGGTGATGATATAATTTACGCTTTCAAGCACCTTATCCATCTCCGACCTTGCGGTTTCGTAGGCGATCATTTTCGGAGAGCCGGTTATCTCCTCGTACAGCTTTCTCAGCTTATCGTCAAGGGATGTTATGGTATCGGTATCCTTGTCGTTTGCCGCAAGCTGCACGTTAAGCTCCATTTTGGTCGAATTGAACTCCGCGATCTTCTTCTGAAGCTCCTCGTCCTTATCATTCGCCTGCTTCGCCGCCGCATACGCCGTATATCTGGGATCCGACTGAAGTATCTTTCCAAGCTCTCTCGCTGCTTCTGTAACGTTCATAATTTTTTTCCTTTCCTGTAAGAGGCAAAAATCCAAATAAGCAAATCCGGTCTGCTTTATCTGTATTTTTCCCCGTATCATACATATTTGCTTAGAGCCTGCTCAATATCTCATCGCGCACGTCTTTTCGGCAAATTTTACCGATAACACCGTCAAAACTCCTTGAAATACATCAAGTATTTCTGCGTCGTTTTTCCTTGTTCTCGGCAAAATTATGCTCGAAGATCCGCACACGCCGAGATACTCAACAGGCTCTTATAAATTATACCATATAGATATTGATTTGTCAAATGCGGACGCTGCTTAGCTCTCCGAAAGCTCTCCCTCCACCGCCCAGTTGTGCGTACCGGTCACTCTTACGCGCCGCACGGTTCCGATCAGCGAGGGATCTCCGCTGACAAGGGTTATGATAAACTCGTCGCTTTTGCCGCTTATCATTCCGTTTTTATATACGCCGTCGAAAAGGACCTTGAATTCTTTTCCCATAAACCGTTTGTAATGTTCCTCCGATATCCCGCGTTGAAGTGCAAGAAGCCTTTGCAGCCTTTCGCTTTTTTCCTTTTCGGGGGTGGGATCGGGCATTTCCGCGGCTTTCGTTCCCCGCCGCTTGGAATAGATAAAGGAGTAGATGTTATCGTATTTTACCCTGCGGACTATATCGAGAGTTTCCTCGAAATCCTCCTCCGTTTCACCCGGAAAGCCTGCAATTATATCGGTGGTTATGGACAGATCCGGCATTTTCCTGCGGGCGCAGGACACCGTATCCATATAGCTCTCGGGAGTGTACCGCCTGTTCATAAGGGCAAGCACCCTGCCGCTGCCGGACTGGAGCGGAAGATGTATGCTGCGGCATATTTTTTTGCTCTCCGCCATAACGCAGAACAGCTCTTCGGTAGCGTCCTTGGGGTGGGGCGACATAAAGCGCACACGGAAATCTCCGTCTATCATATCTATCCGTCTGAGCAGCTCGGGAAAATCTATCTTTTCATCAAGTCCCCTGCCGTAGGAATTTACATTCTGCCCCAAAAGCATTATTTCCTTACAGCCGTTTTCCGCAAGCAGCTTTATTTCCTCGGTTATTTTTTCGGGTCTTCTGCTGCGCTCCCTGCCTCTTACATAGGGGACTATGCAGTAGGAGCAGAAATTATTGCAGCCGTACATTACGGATACTCCCGCCTTATATTTGCAGCTTCTCGCTATTGGGATATCCTCCGGACAGAAGCTGCCGTTTTCCGAGATATCCGCGATAAATCTGCGTTCTGTGAGCACATTATACATAAGCTGCGGCAGCTTGTCGAGCAGAAATGTCCCGAAAACCAGATCGACATGACGGTAGGATTTTCTTATCTTCTCCGCCGTTTCCTTTTCCTGTGCCATGCAGCCGCAGACGGCGATAACCGTATCCGGCTTTGCCTCTTTGATCCTTTTGAGCTCGCCTATATTGCCGTAGACCTTAAGCTCGGCGTTTTCTCTTACGGCGCAGGTGTTCAGGATTATTATATCGGCGTTTTCGATATCGTTTGTTATCCCGCACCCCATGGCGCAGAGCTGCCCCGTTATCCTTTCGCCGTCGTTCACGTTCTGCTGGCAGCCGTAGCTATGTACGCAGCACAGGGGCGGCGACGGGCGCTTTGCAAATATCTCTCTTACAAGCTCCGCATAGTTTTTTTCCATTCGTTATTCCTTTCGGGATCAGTACACATAATATTCGTCGTAACCCATGGCAGTAAGAGCTTTCACCGCGTCGCCGAATTCGTCTGCCGACATTGATCCCCTTTCGATCATGGGCACCGAAGAAAGCTCTCCGCAGCGATTCACGACCTCTCCGTACACTGCGGTGATCTTTTCATACATTTCCATATCGTCAAGGATCACCTCGCTGTCCCCCGCCACCATGGTACGGCTGATATTGTTCTCGGAGTAATCGATCATTACGGTGCAGCCGGCAAGCTCCTCGGGATAGAAAAGCTCGCTGTAGCGTTTGACGACCGAGTTGGCGGTGATACGCAGCATTACGCGCGCGTCGGCTTCCCTGCCCGCTTCGGTCATTTTCACGGCAAGGCTTGTCAGAGCAAGATATCTGTCGCTGTAGGGAGAAACCTTTTCCCCCAAAAGCTCGATATCGGAGGAACGGAATTCGGGGAAGATGAAATCGTCGCATATGATATCCTTAAAACCCGCGTTTGCAAGCTCCGAAACTATATCGCAAAGATATACGGGGGTTTCGCTTTCAAAGGGCGACAGCCAAGGCTTTCCGCCTTTTTCGGGGGAAGAATCCAGCCACGCGTCGTCGTCGAGGGTATGATAGGAGCCTTCACGGTAATCTCCGTAGCGGTTATTGTCGTTGAGAACGCTTATGAGCGCTACCGGACGCAGTCCCCTGCTTTCGGCGGCTTCGGCTATCTCTGCGGCGGCTACGTCGGAAACCACCGGATCGCTGCCCTCATATACCGTTTGGACGAAGGGTACGGCGGTCTTATAACGGAACACTCCCCCCTCGGTCTTCATGGGGAAGATCACCGCGCTGCATCCGCTTGCCGCCAGTTCGTCAAGAGCCGCTTTCAGCGTTTCTCTGTCCTGCATATCGGACTTGGAAATCGAGTAAGCCGCTCCTCCGCTTTTTACGGCGGCGGACGGCGTCTGCTCCGTCAGATCCGCAGCGGATCCCGTTTTTGCCGCCTCGGAAACGGAGGAAATGTATTCGCTTTTATCCGTTTGTACGGGCGGCAGGGTCATATCGGCGCCGACAGCATTGTCCGTATTATCCGCAGAGGTTTCCGGAGGCTCGGACGATTCCGATCCCTCGGGCGTCCACGGCTCGGTTTCCACACTGCGGGGACGGTCGGCAATATATCTGCCGATGGGACCCGCCGCGCTGTAGCCGACAAAGACAAGCGCCGCCACGGAAACGATACCCGCCGCTATCTTCACGGCGTTCCGGTTTCTTCTTTTTATATGATAATTCCTTTTGGGACGGAATATTTTTTTCTTTCTCCTCATTATTTGTTCTCCTCGTTTTTGTTCTTCGTATCTGTCCGGCAGCCTCCGAACAGGCTTTTTTTATTTTTGGCGCACAGCTTCGTTTTATGTATTTTCCGAAACAGGCAAATTATCCCCCCGCGCCTCATAAAATATATACACAGTTTCCCACGGTCCGGTATATAATATTATAATTTAAGGCGGCACCGCCTTAATGCTTACGCTTATCGGGAAAGGCGGTTTTTTATGAAAATTGAACGCATGGGCAAAAGCGTGGTAAAAGTCACTATAAGAGGCTGCGAGCTTGACGAAATGGGACTTACCTATGAGGATATTACGGCGGAAAGTCCCCTGACGGCGGCTCTTGTATCAAATCTTATAGGGAAGCTCTACCCGTCCGAAACGGGCAAGCCGAAGCTGAACATCGAGATATTCCCCGCCGCGGATTCGGGCTGCGTTATGCGGATATCTCCGAGAACGCAGCAGAAAAATATTTTCAAGATAATCATTACGGTAAATTCCGTGGAAAACCTTTTCAAGGTCCGCGGCAAGCTTGCGGACTGCGGTATTTCCTCGCCCGAAAGCTGCCTTACCGCTCAGCGGGACTGCCTGCGGATCACCGCCGATATACCCATGAGCATGATACGGATATGCGACGAGATCAAGGCGTTTTCAAACGTGTTCCCCGCCGACGGCGCGGCTTTATCCTATATTTTTGAACACGGAGAGGTCGTTTTCACGAAAAACGCCCTGTCGCGGCTCGGA
Organism: Ruminococcus sp.; assembly: GCA_023667165.1. Classification (GTDB taxonomy): domain Bacteria; phylum Bacillota; class Clostridia; order Oscillospirales; family Ruminococcaceae; genus Huintestinicola. The sequence goes on from JAMPAO010000016.1 coordinate 8,555, forward strand.
GAGCTTACCGCCGTTCCGAGATAGAACGCGGACGTCTGCGTTACCTCAAAGCCTCGCAGGCGGCTGTCATATCCTCCGCGCCGAACAGATACGAGCCTGCCACAAGGATATCCGCGCCCGCTTCCCTTGCAGCGGCTGCGGTCTGCACGTTTATCCCTCCGTCGACCTGGATATGTACATTCAGGGAATTATTGTCAACATACCTGCGCAGCTCGCGCACCTTATCAAGGGTACCGCTTATAAAACCCTGTCCCCCGAAACCCGGCTCTACCGTCATGACAAGCGCCATATCCGCTTTATCGAGATACGGAAGCAGCTTGCCGACGGGAGTTTCCGGCTTTACGGCTATCCCCGCTTTTTTGCCCTCCTCCTTTATGGCTGCCGCAGTTTCGGCGGGATCGGAAGCCGATTCGAGATGAAAGGTGATTATATCTGCGCCGCTTTGTGCGAACGCCTTTACATATTTAAGGGGATCTGTTATCATAAGATGAACATCTATCCACATATTTGTGTATTGTCTGACCGACTTCAGCACCGGCAGTCCGTAGCTGATATTATCGACAAAAACCCCGTCCATTACGTCAAAATGGACATGGTCGCAGCCGCTTGCCTTTATTCTGTCAAGCTCTTCCCCCAGTCTGCACATATCTGCGCTCAGTACGGACGCTGAAACTATTGTACTCAAAATTATCCCTGTTCCTTTCCGGATCTTATTGGTTCGCGGTAAATTTACGGTTTATTTTCAAAAAATTTACACTTTTTCTTAAATCAAGCTGTGAACCGAAGCAGCCTCACATATTAAGTATAAACCACATTTTCCCGCTCGTCAATAGCAATTTTAAGCTGAATTTTTTTTCGCCGTTTCGACCATATTCGGAGTTTTGCCGGCAGGACATATTGTGCAAATTTATGCGAACAGAGCGTCCGGAAAAAGCCGTTCACTGTCTGCCGCCGCGTTTTTTCTCCTCCTCAAGGATATGCTTTCGGTAGGCAAGAGCCGCCTGCTCGGTCTTGTTTTCTCCGAAATTATAGTATATTCTGTCCTTTATGGGGTCGGGAAGATACTGCTGGGTCACGTAATGATTTGGGTAGTCATGGGGGTAGAGGTAGTTCTGACCTTTTACAAGCTCGTCCTTGCCGTCGCAGTGCTTATTTTGGAGATGACGTGGAAAATCGCCGCATTCCTTGGTGCGGACGTCTTCAAGCGCTGCGTCTATGGCAAGATATGCCGAATTGGATTTCGGCGCAGTGGCAAGGAGTATCACAGCGTCTGCCAACGGCAGCCGCGCCTCGGGCAGACCCAATTGCACGGCGCTGTCCACACATGCCTTTACAATTGGGATAACCATGGGATAGGCAAGTCCCACATCTTCACAGGCAATGCACAGCAGACGTCTGGACAGGGAGATTATATCCCCTGCTTCGATAAGCCTTGCGGCATAGTGAATGGCGGCGTTTTCGTCCGAGCCTCTTATGGATTTGTGCAGGGCAGAAAGGATATCGTAATGCATATCGCCGCTGCGGTCGTAGTTCATATTGCTGCGCTGGGTAAGGCTTTTGGCTTCCTCCAAGGTTATTTTTGCGGTTTCTCCGTCGTTTTCCGCGCCTAAAAAGCACAGCTCGCAGACGGTCACGGATTTGCGGACATCTCCCCCGCAGCCTCTTGAAATATGCTCGCACACTCCCTTTTCGGTCTGTATCTTTACCCCCGATTCCTCGGCCAATATGTTAAAGGCGCGGCGGCAGGCGGGAATAACGTCTTCCGCTGTTATGGGTTTGAACTCGAACACGGTGCAGCGGCTCAGTATGGCGTTATAGACATAGAAATAGGGGTTTTCTGTGGTGGAAGCTATGAGAGTCACCTGTCCGTTTTCGATATACTCCAGCAAAGACTGCTGCTGTTTTTTGTTAAGATACTGTATTTCATCGAGATACAGCAGCACGCCGCCAATACCGTCTATGGTGGATGTGTCGGCGATAACGTCCTTTATATCGGATATGCCCGCGGACGTCCCGTTCAGCTTATGGAGCTTCATTCCCGAATTTTCGGCGATTATCCGCGCAACAGTGGTCTTGCCCACGCCGGACGGACCGTAAAATATCATATTGGGGATATTTCCTCCGTCTATTATGCGGCGCAGGTATTTTCCTTTTTCAAGCAAATGCCGCTGCCCTACCACATCGTCAAGGGTACGGGGGCGTATTCTGTCAGCCAAAGGTGACGGCATTTTCTTCACTCCTAACTGCTATATAATAATTTCAATTTGAAAATGTATTTCCCGCAGGATCTGTTCGGGCTCTTACGCCGGCTCGCTTTCGGCGCTGTAATATCCATTTATAAGGATCAGGGGTTCATCTGTCACACGCTTAAAATCCATACCGTATTTTTTTGCATATACTTTACAAAGGTATCGGCATTTATGCAGTTCCCGAGCAGGTCTATTATTTTACCGCAATAATGACAGCAATAACAATGGTGCGTTAATAGGAGGATATTCTCCAGCCGTTTTCGGTATGCTCAAAGATCGCTGTATTTTCATAGATATCATCGGAGGAAACGGACGGCGTTTTGACTATTGCCTCGTTTTCGGCTGTTTTTTCATATGTATATTCCGCCGATCTGTCCGAGCCCTTGCTGCCTCCGGAGGTATATGCCGCTCCGTCGATATTTATCAGAGAACTATCCGAAAGAACGGCTTCGGCAAGGGCGGGAGAGCAGACCGCATTTACCTTGTCCGTCCATTCCTCCCATGTATCAATGCTTTCATCGGTTACTCTGTAATAGGTCATATCATTCTTTTGTACGGAGCTTTCGGGGTCAAAAACGGGACTTTCGTATTCTGTCAGCATAATAATCTCGTTATACTTATCCAGCAGATCTGTTATTTCCGCATCGGATATGCTTTCGGATTCGGATGAACATCCGCAAAGCAGCAATGAAACAGCCGCGCAAACTGTGAAAAGCTTTTTCATAACATTAAACTCCTTGCATTTTCATTGTCATACAGAAAACAAGCAAGGGACAAAAGGCTTTGCGCCCTTGTCCAATGCCTGTGTTTTTAGCTGTTACGCCTCGTAAAGAGGGTGATTTCCGCATATTTCCGTTACGCCCGCTCTTATCTCCTCCGCCTTGTTTTCGAAATCCTTGGCGGCAAGGTACATATACTCGGCGATCCTTTCCATATCCGAGGTATCAAGTCCTCTGGTGGTGACTGCCGGAGTTCCCACTCTTACGCCGCTTGTGACAAACGGCTTCTGGGGGTCGTTGGGGATAGCGTTCTTGTTTACTGTGATATATACCTCGTCAAGGCGGTGCTCGAACTCCTTGCCCGTTAGGTCGAAAGGACGCAGATCAACAAGCATAAGGTGATTGTCCGTGCCGCCGGATACAAGGTCAAAGCCTCTGTCAAGAAGTCCTTTTGCAAGAGCTTTTGCATTGGCAACCACGGCTTTGCCGTACTCCTTGAATTCGGGTCTCAGAGCCTCGCCGAAGCAAACCGCTTTTCCCGCGATGACGTGCATGAGAGGTCCGCCCTGTATTCCCGGGAATATGGCTTTGTTTATCTTCTTGGCAAGCTCCTCGTCGTTGGTGAGGATAAGTCCGCCTCTGGGGCCTCTCAGGGTTTTATGGGTGGTGGTGGTGGTTATGTCCGCATAGGGTACGGGCGAGGGGTGGACTCCAGCCGCCACAAGTCCCGCTATATGAGCCATATCCACCATAAGCAGCGCACCTACGCCGTGAGCTATCTCCGCAAGTCTGGGGAAATCGATCGTCCTGGGATATGCGGACGCTCCCGCTACGATAAGTTTAGGCTTATTCTCCTTTGCCATTGCTTCTACCTTGTCATAGTCAATGGTTTCGTCCTCGCCTAAGCCGTAGGAAACAAAGTTGAAATATTTGCCGGACATATTTACGGGTGAACCGTGGGTAAGATGTCCGCCGTGGGCAAGGGACATTCCCATTACGGTATCCCCCGGCTCCAGGAGGGCGAAATATACCGCTGTGTTTGCCTGCGCTCCCGAATGAGCCTGTACATTGGCATACTGCGCTCCGAAAAGCTTTTTCGCTCTTTCTATCGCTATGTTTTCAACGATATCGACGTCCTCGCAGCCGCCGTAATAGCGTTTTCCGGGGTATCCCTCGGCATATTTGTTGGTAAGCACGCTGCCCATGGCAGCCATTACCGCGGGAGAAACGATATTCTCGCTGGCGATAAGCTCAAGGTTGCGCTTCTGCCTTGCAAGCTCCAGACCCATTGCCTCTCCCACCTCGGGGTCGGCGGCGGTCACAAATCCTACGGTATCAATAATATTCTCGTACATGGCTTTCGCTCCTTATTTTTGATTATGGTTACTATTATACATTATTTTTCCGGAAATTGCAACAGCCTGCGGGAAATTTTTATCCGGTCCGCACGGCGGCTGCGAATATTACCTATTGCAGCTAATGACCTTGGCAGGGCATTTCTCCGCGCATTTTCCGCAGGCGGTGCATTTTTCATAGTCTGTGACCGCTATATTGTCCTTTACATGGATGGCGTCGTACTCGCACTGCTTTTCGCATATCTTACAGGCTATGCAGCCGCTTTGGCACACTGCGCGGACGGCTTTGCCGCCGTCCCGGGAGCTGCACAGCACGTCGGCGCGGTTTTCCGAGCTTCTCAGGTCTATGATATCGTTGGGGCATACCTCGGCGCACAGTCCGCAGCCTATGCATTTTATCGGATCGACGCGGGCAAGTCCGTTATCTGTTGAGATCGCGCCGGAGGGACAGACCTCGGCGCAGTCGCCCAGTCCTATGCAGCCGTATTTGCAGCTCCACGGTCCTCCGTAATACTGTTTGGCGTTTCGGCAGGTACCGTAGCCGCTGAAAGAGAAATCCTTTTTTTCGGTTTCGCAGGTACCCGAACAGCGGACTACGGCGGTGACTCTCTCGGCGGTTTCCTCCGCCGTTCCCATTATATCCGCTATCCTTGACGCGGCTTCGCTGCCGCCGGGTTTACACAGGTTAGTTTTTTCTCCGTTTTCAACGATCGCCCTTGCATAGTCGGAGCAGCCCGAAAATCCGCAGGCTCCGCAGTTGATCTGAGGCAGCGCCCCGTTTACCGTTTCTATACGTTCGTCCGTTTTGACGGCGAATATCCTTGACGCCGCCGTCAGCAGTATGCCCGCAAGTATTCCCAGCGCGGCGAATATCAACACGGGCAGAATATATGCTTCAAACATTTTGCGTCCTCTCCTTTCACGTCACCCGAATATTCCCTCTACCATTCCCGCAAAACCCATAAAGCTGACGGAAACCACGGAGGCGGCTATAAGAGTGGCAGGCACTCCTTTGAATGTTTCGGGGACGTCGGCTTTATCCACTCTTGAACGTACCCCGCTGAATATCAGCAGGGCAAGGGTGAAGCCAAGTCCGGCTCCCAGAGCGTCCGTTAAGGACTGACCGAAAGTATAGCCGTTGTCGATATTAAGGATAGTTACGCCGAGAACCGCACAGTTGGTGGTTATAAGCGGCAGATAAACTCCCAGAGATCCGTAGAGGGCGGGAAGCTTCTTTTTCATTATCATCTCCGTTAGCTGCACAAAAAGGGCGATGATCAGAATAAAAGCCACTGTTTTCAGATATTCAAGACCGTACGGAAAAAGCAGCAGAGTGTATATGGGATAAGTGCACAGGGAGGCGCAGACCATTACAAATGTGACCGCCGCTCCCATTCCCATGGCGCTGTCGGTTTTTTTGGACACTCCGAGAAAAGGGCATATTCCCATGAATTTCGACAGGACAAAGTTATCTGTGAGCATGGCGCTGAAAAGGATAACAAGCATCTGCTTCATGCCTTCGCCTCCTTTTCCGCATTGCAGCCGGCGCAGCCTTCGGCGTTGGGGCAGCCTTGGCAGCCTGCAGCTTCGGGAGGCTTTCTGTCTGCGATCCTATTTACGGCGGCTATGATACAGCCGAGAACGAAAAAGCCTCCTGCGGGCATTATGAATACGGTCATGGTCTGAGGGATATGCAGGTCGAAACCCAGCCACTTTCCCGTTCCCATTATCTCGCGCACGCTTCCCATCAGAAAAAGGGCAAGGGTAAAGCCTGCGCCCATTCCCAATCCGTCAAGGACGGAGGGCAGGAGTTTGTTCTTTGAAGCAAACGCCTCCGCTCTGCCGAGAATTATGCAGTTTACCGTTATAAGAGAAAGGAACAGACCCAGACTGTCGTACAGATCGGGCAGATAGCCTTTCATAAGGAACTCGATAAGGGTAACAAAGGACGCTATTATAACTATGAAACAGGGCAGCCGCACGGCTTTCGGTATGACGTTTTTCAGCAGCGATATGACCGCGTTGGAACAGACAAGGACAAAAGTCGTGGCAAGTCCCATTCCAAGACCGTTTTCCGCCATTGTGGTGACTGCAAGGGTGGGACACATCCCCAGCAGAGTAACAAGGGTGGGATTTTCCTTGATTATTCCCTTGGTAAGCTCATGAAGATATCCTTTATCAGCCATCTCGGTCCTCTCCTTTCAGCCGCCCGTATGCGCTTAGGGCGGTTTTTACGGCGTTTTTCATTCCCTTTGAGGAATAGGACGCTCCGGTTATATTATCCACCTGAAAATCACTGTCGGATATTCCTTTGAATTTATCGAGAAAATCCTTTTCGGCGACCTTTGTGCCGAGTCCCGGAGTTTCCCCTACGGTAAGGACGGATATGCCGCACACCGATCCGCTTTCGTCAAAGCCTACAAGAAGATGAAGTCCTCCTTTTGAATAGCCGTCGGCGGTGATCTCAAAGGCGGTTTTCTCTCCGTTTGCGATAACGGACGTTACGCCCTCGTACTGCTTTACGGTGCCGTCGTCGTTCATCAGCATTCGGAAATCGTCGGCGCTGCCGTACAGCTCGGAAAGTCCCTCCGACAGCTTTTCGGTGATAACTCCCGTATTGTCGACATATGTTGCGTTGTACGCCGCCGCCAGAAGAACGCAGGAAACCGTACAGACAAGGGTCAGCACAAGAGAGGGAAGTATCTTTTCTTTAGCGGTCATGTTTTTTTGCCCTCCTTTTTTACAGCTCCCGCCGGAACGGTAAGACAAAGCTTATCTATATAGGGTGTAAGGAGATTCATCAGCAGTATCGAGAACGACACGCCCTCGGGATAATTTCCGAACTGCCTTACGGCGAAGGTGATAATCCCGCAGCCTATGCCGAAGATCAGCTTGCCCGTACCGGTAAGGGGCGTGGTGGCATAATCCGTCGCCATGAAAAAGGCTCCCAGCAGAAGTCCTCCCGACAATACGGCATACAGCGGGTCATTGCCCGAAAGAAAGGTAAGAAGAGCCGTTGTGCCGATAAAAGCAAAGGGGGCGTGAGGTGTGATGATCCCGGTAAATATAAGAAAAAGTCCGCCTATGATAAGAGCGGCGGCGCAGGTTTCCCCTATACAGCCGCCGGTGACTCCAAGGAACAGGGACATATAATCGGCGTTTCCGGAAACAAGAGGGGTAGCGCCCGTTACGGCGTCGGCAGAGGCGTTTTTATAATAAAACGGCTCGCTCCAGGACGACATCTGCGCCGTAAAGGAGAGCATCAGCACTATCCTGCCGAAAATGGCGGGATTGGCAAAGTTCTGTCCTATTCCACCGAAAAGCTGCTTGGCTACGGCTATTGCCGCAAACGCTCCCACTATGCCGTACAGAGGGTTTATCTCCGGCGGCAGATTCATTCCCAGAAGAAGTCCCGTTACCGCCGCCGACAGGTCGGAAACCGTTTGGGGACGCTTCATTATTTTTCTGAGAATAAACTCGAAAAATACCGCCGACGCGGTACAAACAGCCAAATTCAAAAGTGCCTTACCCCCGAATATCACTGTTCCCGCTATACAGGCGGGAAGCAGGGCTGTCAGCACAAGCAGCATTATCCTGCGTGTGCTTGACGCGCCGTCGTGTATATGCGGCGAGGGTGAAACGGTCAGGTCGTTCACTTGGTATCATATCCTTTCGTTTCGTCAGTTCTGTCCGGAAAACTGCGGACAGGTCTGTTATATAAACTATTTAACGGCGTTTGCTTTCTTTTTCAGCTCTTCGGCGGCAAACGCCTTGGCAAGACGGTTTTTCTCCGCAAGCCGCCTGTTTGCGGGACAGACGTATGTGCAGCAGCCGCAGTTAATGCACAGATTTATTTTAAGCTGTGCAAGCTCGTCTGCGTTTTTTGTATCGTAAGCGCTTTCAAGGAGCACGGGCATGAGCTTTACGGGGCAAGCTCTTATACATCTTCCGCAGCGTATACAGGCGGTCGTCGTTACGGAGCGGGGTTTTCTGAAAGCAAGGAAAGCGTTATTGCCCTTAGTCACCGTCTGATCATGTCCCGATACGGGAAAACCCATCATGGGACCGCCGAACAGGAGCTGCTCCGCATCCTCCGCTCCGCAGAATTCCGTTATCTCGGAAACGGCGGTGCCGATAAGAACGCGGTAATTGCCCTTATTCTTTTTCACGGCATCTCCGTCTACGGTAAGGCGTTTGCTTATAAGCGGCATTCCGGTGCGGACATACTGCTCGATAAAGGCGGCGGTGGAAACATTAAGCACCAATACGCCTTGATTTGCGGGCAGCTCGCCCTCGGCGACCGTTCTGCCCGTCAGAGAATATATCAGCACCTTTTCCGCTCCCTGCGGATAGAGAGAGGGAAGAGAAACCACTGTGATATCTGTATCACCTGCGGTGCGTTTTTTCATATCGGCTATGGCTGCCGGCTTGTTTTCCTCTATACCTATTATACAGGAGGGTATCTCAAGATATTTCATCACAAGCCTTATGCCGCCGAGAACGCCCTCGGGATTTTCCGTAAATTCACGGTAGTCGGACGTGATGTAAGGCTCGCACTCCGCGCCGTTTATCACAAGGGTATCGATGGGCGTTTTCCGAGGGTCGAAGCTCAATTTTACGTGGGTCGGGAAAGCGGCTCCTCCCAAGCCGCAGCAGCCGCTTTCCCGCACGGCTTCCGTAAAGCTCTTTCTGTCTGCGACCGCCGGAGGCTTTATATCGCCGCATACCGTCTGATTGCCGTCTGTTTCTATGACGACGGCTTTGCAGACGCCGCCCCCCGGCATTCGGATATCCTTTATCTCCGATACCTTTCCCGACGCGGGAGAATGGACGGGAACGGACATGAATTTATCGCTGCCGCCTATTTTTTCGCCGACCTTTACCTCGTCACCCTTTTTGACAAGAGGCTCGCAGGGAGCGCCCATGGTCTGGGACATGGACACGGTCAGCACGGAAGGGAGCGGAAAATCCTCCGTAGGGGAATTTTCCGTTGATTTGTTGTGACGCAGCTTTATTCCTCCCAATTTTTTTCGCATTTATTTCAGGTCCTTTCCAAAAATATTTTTTTCGCTTTTAAGTACGGCTTCCGCGACGGTACCCGTAAGAAATCCTGCCGCTATGGAGGCGGGTATCAGCACGGGAGCGTAATAAAGAGTATATACGCTGCCTGTGTAAACGCAGGAAACCGCAAGCTGACCTATAATATGACAAACAGCGGACATTATGCAGGAAAATTTATACGATCGGCGGCACGCCTTTATCAGAACCGCCGCGCAGACAAACGAAAGCAGACCTCCCGCAAAAGACATGATCCCCGCCGACGCTCCCCTTGTGAGAAAGACGAAAAAGGAACGCATGACGGACAATGCTCCTGCCTGCGGTATGCCGTATTTTACAAGGATAACGATAATGGGGATATTGGCAAGTCCGAGCCTTATTCCCACGGCGGGCAGAGCCGAGGATATCATGCTGTCAACTGCGGACAATGCAGCCGTAAGGGAAAGAAAAACTCCCATTACGGCTGCATACTCCGATTTTTTGCTCCGTACGTTCATTGCTGTTCACCGCCCTCTACGACTGCCGCCGCTTTATTCGGCATACACACCGCCGCCGCTCCCTCATATTTAATAAGTCCCTGCTTTACGCACAGCTTGTCCGGACAATCCGACCGAACCACCCTTACGCCGCCGTCTGCGATCTCAAAAACCATATCCGGAAGCTCGGGAACGGTAAATTCGCCCTCCTCCGTAATATCACGGCGGCAGACCGGACTGCCGTTACAGTATATCACCGCCGTTTTGGGCGGAGCCTTCGGAGAGAGAGCCGAAACGGCGCACAATGCGGCGCACACCGCCGCAACTGCGGCTACGGTCAGTATCTCGCTTTTGCTCATGACGCGTCACCGTCCGGAACGACAAATCTAACCTCTCCGTATGTTATGACCCTGCCCTCCTCGGTTATTGCCGCTATGCCGAATGACGGGTAAAGCAGGGCGCACTTTTCCGCATATTCTCCGAGATGCTCGCTGCCCCCTATGAAAAGCAGGGTCGCAAGCAGATCGGAAACAATGCCGTTTCCGCTTTCGCAGGGCAGGATCACCGTTACGGAAGCAATATCGGTTTTTACGGGATATCCCGTTTGTATATCCATTATATGGGAATATATTTCTCCATCGTATTCAAAATAACGCTCATAGCCGCCGCCTGTGGAAATAAAGGCGTTTTCCGTGGACACCGTAAGCTCGTTTGTGAAGGTGGGGTCAACTATTCGGGTCTTGAAGCTGCGCCCGCTTTTGCTGTACAAAAGGGCGGAGGAGGAGCATGAAAAGATAAGCTCGTCGGTATCCGCGCTTTCGGCAGCCGTTTCAAGCGCCAGATCGCAGACGTAACCCTTGCCTCCCGATCCCAGATCGATAAGGGTATTTTCCGGGATATCTCCGTTGTAATCGGAGGCGTTTCTCACCCTTTCAAGAGCCGCTGCTATATCGGCTTCACGGGGAACGGCGGGCGATTCCGAATTTACCGCCCACAGAGATGTAAGGCTGCCGCAGAACGGTGTGACTCCCCTGCCGAAATTCTCTTCAAATCGGGCGTATCCCTCAAGGACGTTTTTTACATGAGGATATTTTTCGGCGGAATACTCTTCTCCGCGGTTAAGACGGTACACCGAAGCGGCGGCGTCATAAGCGGAAAGCTCTCCGCTTGTTTCACTGATTATCTGCCTGAGCCTGTCCTCAAGCAAGCTGTCGGAGGATACGGCTTTTACGGTCACGGCGGTATCAAAATAAAAGCCGCCGAAGCTTATCTCTCCCCTGTCAGCGGACTGCTTATTATAACGGACCGCGGCTATGACTGCCGAGGTCGTTATCAGAACGGTCAATACTGCTGCTGCCGCTTTTTTTGACATGAGATCCTCCCGTTACTGTCAAATTTTACAATTATTATAGCACAGCGGACAAAAAAAGTCAACGTTTTTTATGAACTTTTTGTAAAAATTAACGAGCCTCGGGAATGTATCATATCCCTGCGGCTCGCTGTAAGAGGTAAAATATTCCGATAATTTATTTTTACCTGCTTATCCTCCTCATTATTCTCTCTGAATTATTTCCGGACCGGCGCGGTATCATATATAATCCTCCGCGCCTTTCATATACAAATCACAGGAAATTTTATAGGATATCACATAAAACAGCGCGGTAAAAAGCGCCGTCAGTACAAGCGTTAATACGACCGATCCTGTCATCGGCGGAATATGAGCCAACGCCCCCAGCACCGCGAAAAATCCCCTGCCGCCCTCAGCAAAGGGATTATCGGCAAAAAGAATGATCTCGAATATTATAAGCGTTATCGCCATCATCACGGCGGTCTTGACGTTTCCCCCCGCCTTGCTGCCGAACCTTACTATAAAAGGGAATTCCACGGCGTTTACAAGCAGCATAACGCACATCATAACAACGGCTGAAAGAAAGTTTACCGAATATCCCTTTAAAGAGGATACCACGGAAAGTATGCCGCACAGAAGCAGCAAAGTCAGATAGATAAGAAATACAAAGACGTATTTTGCAAGGATATGCCCCTCATGGGTCAGCGGAGTGGACTCGATGAAGTACGCCCATTTTTTTATTTCGTCCGTTTCAAACACCGACGCCGTCATCATGCCCATAACAAGGAACATCAGCATAAAAACAACGGAACCCATGAGAGGTATCAGCTCCGCTGCCTCCTCGGGAACGCCGGACATAAGCTGCGGGAAAATAATAATGCAGGACATCAGCAGCTCCCCCGCCAGCATGAACAGCAGGCTTTTTTTGTTTATAACTATTTCCTTGTATAAAAGTCCTCCCATCAGTTCTCTCTCCTTTCAAGCCGCTTTGCAAACAGGAAATATCCCGCCGCAATGACAGCCGCCAGTATCAGCGGCGCGAAAATGAACGCAGTATCCCGAAGCTGCGCCAGTTTTTGGGGCATTACCGCCGATATGAATCCGTTGAGTTCCTCCTCGGTCATGTTTGTTATTTTACCGAAAATGCCGTCATTGCCCGACATAAATATTACGTTTGCAAGCACGCATACAGCCGCCGTTATGCCGAACAGCCTTGCCGATACCGCCTGCGGATCCTTATATTTGAGCGTTAAAACGCCGGAAATCTCGGACAAAAATATAAAAAGCAGAGTAATCAAAGTTATTGTTTTGATAACGTTCAGACCGAAAGGCTTGTGCATCAAAACGTACAGCACTGCGGTGCTTATAAGGGAGATCACCCATGAAACCGCTCCCAATGCCGCCGGCATAAACGCCCTTACCGCCGCCGCCTTTTTAGCCGAAACGGGCAGGGTATATTCAAATCTGTCCCAATGGCATTTTGCGTCGCTCTGCACGGTATCGCCCGCATTCATGACGCTTGCACAGAGCATTGCCGACGCCGCATATGCAAACAGCGAAAGATCGTCGGCTGTAACGATATCTCCTCCGGAAAGAGTTCCGAAGTCCAGACTCAGACAGGCGGACGCCGCAATTATATAGAAAAACAGCCATACAACAAGTCCCGACAGCACCGTTTTCCTTCTCAAACGCAAAGTCTTGTAAACAAGCGCTTTTACAGCATTCATTACCGCCACTCCTTTTTCGGTGAATTGACATAGAAAAGCATTATCTCCTCAAGGGACGCTTTGTCCATAACAAGTCCGCTGTATTTTTTTGCGCACTCATCTTTGTTTCCCACCATGACCTCGGCTCCGAAATCAGTAAGCCGCGCGCTGACGATATCCTCGGGGGATATCTCCCCGTAATCCGATTTGGCGCATTTTATTATGCCGTGGCTTTCGGCGATATCATCCTTGTAACCGGTAAGTAAAATTCTTCCCTTGTCGATAAAGGTAACGCTGTCGGCTATTTTTTCAAGGTCGGAGGTAATGTGGGAGGACATAAGGATACTGTTGTTTTCATCCTGTATGTATTCGAGGAAAATATCCAGTATCTCGTTTCTGACAACAGGATCAAGTCCGGTCGTCGCCTCGTCCATTATCAGCAGCTCCGCCTTGTGGGACAGTGCGCAGGCTATTTGCAGCTTCATTTTCATGCCCTTTGACAGCTTGCCTATCTTCTTTCTGCGGGGCAGGCAGAATCGGTCAAGATAACCGTAAAAAACGCTTTTATCCCAGTTTTTATAAATATTGCCCAGAATAACGCAGATGTTTTCGGCGTTAAATTCGTCGTGAAAGGGCAGCTCGTCGAAAACTGCGGCAATACGTTCCTTTATTTCTATTTCGTCCTCGATGTTGTCCATTCCCAGCACCCTGATATTTCCCTCGTCCGGCTTGATGATATTGAGTATAGCTTTGACCGTTGTGGTCTTGCCTGCGCCGTTCTGACCGATAAATCCCATAATGCCGCCCTTTGCCGCATTAAAGGAAACATTATCCAGCGTAAAGCCGTCAAACCGCTTGGTAACTCCGTTTACTTCCACGGCGTTTTCAAAATTGCTCATCGTCGTTTCCTCCGTAGATCAGACTTAGTATTTCTTTAAGTTCGTCAAGGGGAACTCCGCAAATACGAGCCTTTTTGCAGGCGCAGGACAGATGCTCATCTATCTGCCTCAGATTTTCCTCACGCACAAGCTGTGCGTTCTGCGCCTTTACGAAGCTGCCCTTGCCGGTGTAGGATTCGGTGAAACCGTCCCGTTCAAGCTCCTCGTAAGCTCTTTTTGTAGTGATCACGCTTATGCGGAGCTGCTGCGCCAGAACACGCATTGAGGGAAGAGCGTCCCCTTCCTTTAACGCGCCGCTTAGGATCATAGCCTTTATCTGCGAGTATATCTGCTCATAGATAGGCTCTCCCGAGGAATTGCTGATTATTATATCCATGGTACACCTCGTTGAGATTGTATATATACGATATATACATTATAATATATTTACACGTACTTGTCAAGAGTTTTTGGGGATTTTTTCGGGGAAATTACGGAAACGTCCGAAAAACGCATTTTCAAAGCTCCGCTTTCAGCAAGCGGAGGATATGCCGCACACGCCGCATTCGGCGGAGGATCGTACCCATCGCTGTACGGCAAATATAAAAATAATTTGAACTTGACAACACAGAAAAACATGGTATAATAAAGTCATGAGGCACGCAGATGATCCAACGGACGTTATAATGGGCAGCGACGGGCATAAAACGGCTTTCGGAGAAACAGATAATCGGAGGGAAAAAATGTATACGCTTTTGCTGATACTGATCTATATTGCTTTTATCAGTCTTGGTCTGCCGGATTCGCTTCTCGGTTCGGGATGGCCGGTCATGCACAGCACGCTTAACGTTCCCGTATCATTTATGGGAATAGTTTCTATGGTGATATCGGGGGGAACTATCGTATCAAGCCTTTTCTCCGACAGGCTGACGAGGAAGCTCGGAACGCGGATCGTTACCGTGTCAAGCGTTTTTCTGACGGCGGCGGCACTGTTCGGATTTTCGTTTTCCCACAGCTTCCGGACGCTGATAATATTCGCAGTCCCCTACGGATTGGGCGCGGGAGCGATAGACGCGGCGCTTAACAACTATATCGCCCTGCACTACACGTCAAAGCACATGAGCTGGCTGCATTGCTTTTGGGGCGTGGGAACTATAGTAAGTCCTTTTGTCATGAGCTATGCCGTGACAAATCTCACATGGAACGACGGCTACCGCATTGTGGGGTTCATTCAGCTCGGCATAGGCCTGCTTCTTCTGGCGACCCTGCCCGTGTGGAAAATACATAAACAAAGCTCTGCGGAGAACGGCAAAAGCGTCGGACTTTCAGGCGCGCTGAAAATAAAGGGCGTACCTTATCTTTTGCTGGGTTTTTTCGCGTACTGTTCCGCAGAAGCCACCGCCATGGGCTGGGCAAGCACCTACATGGCAGAGGTCAGGGGCATAGCCGCGGAAAGGGCGGCAAGATTTGCCTCGCTGTTCTACATAGGCATTACCGCCGGCAGATTTTTGAGCGGATTTATCATGAACAGGCTCGGCGACAGGAAAATGATAATCCTCGGCACGTGCGTTTTGTTCTGCGGCATAATCCTCCTGCTTGTCCCGACGGAAGTACAGGCTGTTTCTCTTGCGGGATTTATCATTATCGGCTTCGGCTGCGCGCCTATATACCCGTGCATTATCCACTCCGCACCGGAAAATTTCGGCGCGGAAAATTCGGGGGCGATCATCGGAATACAAATGGCAAGCGCATATGTGGGTTCGACATTTATGCCCCCGATATTCGGACTTCTGGGAAACCGCGCCGGCTTTCGGATAATGCCGCTCTATCTGGCGTTTTTTATTGTTTTAATGATAGTTATGACGGAACTGACTTTCAAGACAACAGCCGGATCCCGAAACGGGAGGACTTGATCTGCGAAACGCCGTTATATGGCTTTCGTATGCAAAAAAATACCCTCAAACCGCCTTTTAAGCGATCTGAAAGTATTTACCCAAAATATGGTGCGAGAGATGGGACTTGAACCCACACGTCGTTGACACACGCACCTCAAACGTGCCTGTCTGCCTATTCCAGCACTCTCGCATATATACGGCTCAAAGCAATTTGCCTCCCTTTTAAGAAGCGGCTCTCTGCCGACTTAAATATAATACCACATTATCCCCGCCTATTCAAGAATATAATGTAAATATATCATTAATTTTTTGTTTATTCCTTTTTTGGGCAGAAAATATGGTTGCATTCGATGTAAAAAGATGATATAATAGAGTTATCATAAAATATGAAAGGATTGGTCAATTATGGCAATTTTAGTCACGGGCGGCGCGGGATATATAGGTTCTCATACCTGCGTTGAGCTGTTAAACGCGGGAGAGGAAATAGTCGTACTGGATAATTTTATAAATTCCAAGCCGAGAGCGCTGGAGATAGTCAAGGAGCTTACAGGCAAGGACTTTAAGTCTTATGAGGCGGATCTTCTCGACAGACAGGCTGTGGAAAAGGTTTTTTCGGAAAACAGCATCGATTCCGTGATCCACTTTGCGGGACTTAAGGCAGTGGGCGAATCGTGCCGGAAGCCGATCGAATATTACCATAACAACATTACGGGAACGCTCATACTCTGCGACGTTATGAGAAAGCACGGCTGCAAGCGGATAGTTTTCAGCTCCTCGGCGACGGTTTACGGCTCGCCCGAATCCGTGCCTATAAGAGAGGATTTTCCCCTGTCAACGACCAATCCATACGGCTCCACAAAGCTCATGATCGAGGGGATATTGCAGGACATTGTCAAGTCGGATAATGAGTGGAGCGTTGCGCTTCTTAGGTACTTCAATCCCATAGGCGCTCATAAAAGCGGCAGACTGGGTGAAAATCCAAACGGCATACCGAATAATTTAATGCCCTACATTCAGCAGGTGGCAGTGGGAAAACTGCCCTGTCTGGGAGTTTTCGGCAATGATTACCCTACCCATGACGGCACGGGTGTGCGGGACTATATCCATGTAGTGGATCTTGCTCTGGGTCACGTAAAGGCAATAAACAAAGTCAGAAGCATAACGGGCACGGGCATATGGAACCTGGGCACGGGCAAGGGTTATTCCGTACTTGACGTTGTAAATGCATTTATCAAGGCAAGCGGAGTGGATATCCCCTATCAGATAAAGGAGCGCAGAGCGGGCGACATCGCCGAGTGCTACGCAGATCCGGAAAAGGCTGCAAGGGAGCTTGGCTGGAGCGCCCAAAGAGGCATTGAGGAAATGTGCGAGGATAGCTGGAGATTTATAAAAAACAATCCGGAGGGACTTTAAGAAAGTTTCGGATAAATACAGGGGTTCTCTAAATACATTAGGAGTTGAAGTATTACGAAAACAGTTATAATACACGGGCAAAGTCATAAAGGCTCAACATACCATATCGCTCATAATTTGGGAGAAAAGCTGGGAGGAGATCTCAAAGAGTTCTTCCTGCCAAGGGATTTCGGTGAATTTTGCAAAGGCTGTAACCGCTGCTTTACGGAAAGCGAAAAAAAATGCCCGCATTACAATGCGCTCCTGCCCTTGACAAGCGCTATGGATGAAGCTGACGTCATAATTCTCGCAAGCCCTGTTTATGTGTTTCATGCAGCAGGCTCTATGAAAGCGTTTCTGGATCATTACGGATACAGATGGATGGTACATTGTCCGGAGGAATCAATGTTCAAAAAACAGGGCGTGTGTATCAGCACCGCAGCAGGAGCGGGTACAGGCTCAACAAATAAGGACATGGCTGACAGTCTTTTTTTCTGGGGCGTTGCAAAAATATACAAATACGGCAGCAATGTGGCTGCTGTTAACTGGAACGGCGTGAGCGAAAAGAAAAAGCGTTCCGCTGACAGACAGATGACCGCTCTTGCGGATAAGATCGTTAAAAGGCACGGAAAAGTCAGACCCGCAGTAAAAACAAAGATAATGTTCCTTGCAATGAGTATTATGCAAAAAAACGGATTTAATGAGAGAGATATGAATTACTGGAAAGAAAAAGGCTGGACAGAAGGCAAGCGTCCATGGAAACAGCAGTACTTATGTTTTCATAATATGAAAGGATAATAACAAATGAACGGTGAAAGACTTAACATTGCATATATCGGAGGCGGCTCCTGCAATTTCGGCTGGAAGCTGATACCCGCTCTTGCCGACGAGGATCTGTGCGCTATGATCAAGCTTTACGATACGGACAAGACCTGCACCCTTGCCAACGAGGTCATAGGCAACAGCATTCACGACAAGGGAAGCAGCAGGGGCGACATAATCTACTTAGCCTGCGATACCGCCGAGGAGGCTCTCAGAAACGCGGATTTCGTCATTCTTTCCTTTGACCCGGGAAGTCATGAGGAGCTGGTGACAGAGCTTCATCTTCCCGAAACCTACGGTATCTATCAGACCGATCCCAACAACTGCGGTCCCGGAGCGCTGATACGCGCACTGAAGATAATGCCCCTGTGCGCGGACTACGCAAGGCTTATTGAAAAGCTGTGCCCCGACGCGTGGGTGATAAGCCTCAGCTCGCCCATGGCTGAATGCATAACCGTATTAAAGGATACCTTTCCGCAGATAAAGCTGTGCGGAGCGTCGGAGGATTCCATAGCCTGCCGCGATCTGCTGGCGGCAATGCTCTGCGAAGACGAGGGCGTTACGGGAATACGCCGCCGCGACATAAAGACCAATATTATCGGAATATGCGGATTTTCATGGTTCAACGAAGCAATTTGGAACGGCAAGGATCTGTTTCCCATGTTTGCGGAAAACGCAAGAAAATTTGCCGACAGCGGCTATGAACACCGAATAAACGAATATAAGACCAATCCCGAATCGGACGCTCACAAGATAAAATTCGACCTGTTTCTGCGATACGGTCTGATATCCGCCGTTAACGACCGCAGAGCCGCCGCCGCCTGTCCCCCTTGGTACTGCCGCAGTCCCAAGGAGATGAATTATTGGAAATTCTCCCCCATGACGGTAGGCTACAAGAAGAAGATATTTGCGGAAAAGACATCAAGGGTGAAGAAATACATGAACGGCGAGCCTCTGCCCAAGTCACTGGGTGCGTTGGAAGTACCAGGAATAATCAGAGCCTTGTGCGGAGGCGGCAACCTCATTCTACCCGTAATGCTCCCGAACAGCGGTCAGGTGGAAAATCTTCCCGCCGGCACCGTTACCGAAACAAACGCCCTTATAAGCAAAAGCAGCATACGTCCGGTTCTCTCCGGTTCTCTTCCTCCCGACATACTTGCGCTCACAATGCGCCATGTGTACAACCGTTCCGCCATAGTAAAGGCATATAAAAACAGAGATCTTGACATAGCGTTCAACGCTTTTCTGAACGACCCTGCCATGATATGCGGACTTGCGGAAGCGACCGAGCTGTACCGTGAAATGCTTTCGGCGGTAAGGACCCACCTTATCTACTACTGCGAATGACAAAGCAATTACGTTTAATATCTGCATTATTGCTTTATACTAGGCTCCATTGCAAAGCGTGTAACGCTTTGCAATGCCCTTGAGCTTTGCTTAGGGGTGCGGCTTCGCCGCAGAGCGGGCGGTATATATGGGTGATTTTACAGAGCGCTCATACGCGGAATAAAACGAATAAAAAGTCAAACCGCCCCGCCTTCGGGTTAATTACGTCCGAAGGCAGGGCGGTAAGCGTTTTGTGTTCCTCAGGCAAATATTGCGTAAATTTTGCCGGTAACTATAGTATATCACCCTTGTCCGAAAAAATCAAGTATATTTTTTAACCGCTATTCGACCAATTTATTAAATTCTGCCGGCGAGGATCGGCAATGCCAATATTTGGAGTTCCCGCGGCCGCCCCGACGATGTTTTCAGCATAGTACGAGCATCGGCAGGAATATAATTATCAACAATAAAAATATACCATGAAAGGGTTGATAATATGGACTCTGTGAATACGGGAACGCTGAATATTGCCCTTGCGGGAAATCCCAACGTGGGCAAATCCACCGTGTTCAACGCTCTTACCGGAATGAACCAGCATACCGGCAACTGGACAGGGAAGACAGTGGACACTGCCAGAGGAAAATGCACCCGAGGAGGAAAGGAAATAGTCCTGACCGATCTCCCCGGAACATATTCCCTTATGGCGCATTCCGCCGAGGAACAGGTGGCGAGGGATTTTATAGCGTTCGGCGGCAGCGACGCGGTCATAGTTGTATGCGACGCGTCGTGCCTTGAAAGAAATCTTAATCTCGTGCTCCAGGTAATGGAGATAACTCCCAGGGTGCTTGTATGCGTAAATCTTCTTGACGAAGCAGCCAAGAAAAAAATAAAGGTTGATATTGAAAAGCTGGAAGAATTGCTGGGAGTTCCGGTGTGCGGGGTAATTGCAAGAAACGGCAGCGGACTTGACGAAATGCTGAAACGGCTTGACGATCTGCCGAACAGTGACGGTAAGGTTTACAGGATAAATTACGGGGAGATCATAGAGCGCGCCGTTGACGAGCTGTCGCCGCCTCTTGAAAGACTGCTCTGCGGAAAGCTGTCCGTAAGGTTTGCGGCTCTCAGGGTACTTGAACGCTGCGAGGATCTTACCGATACCATTGACAGCAACACCTGCGGAGAGCTGAAAAACGCTTTGAACGACAAGACCTCGCCTCTCGGAAGCGCATACTTTCATGCAAACGAAACACTGCTCTCAAACGGTATTGACGCAGCAGCCCTGCGGGATGAAACGGTCACGCGCATAGTTCTTGCCGCCGAGAATATTGCTGAACGTTCGGTAACAAAGGAACGTCCGGATTACTATGAGCGCGACAGGAAAATAGACCGTATACTTACTCACCGTTTCTGGGGACTTCCTCTTATGCTGGGACTTCTTGCCGTTATTTTCTATATAACTCTCCGTGGAGCGAATTATCCGTCGGAGTGGCTGTCGGCGGCATTTGCTTCTCTCGGAGATAAAATGCGCCGCGGACTTGTATCGGCGGGCGCGCCGGATATGCTGATAAGTATGCTGATGGACGGCGTATACCTGGTCCTGACGTGGGTAGTGTCGGTAATGCTTCCGCCGATGGCGATCTTCTTTCCTATGTTCACTTTGCTCGAGGACGTGGGATATCTTCCCAGAGCAGCCTTTAATCTTGATAAATACTTTGCCAAGGCAAACGCCTGCGGAAAGCAGGCTCTGACTATGGCAATGGGACTCGGCTGCAACGCCGCAGGCATAACCGGATGCAGGATAATAGATTCCCGAAGGGAGCGGCTCATAGCTATCCTTACCAACAATTTTATGCCCTGCAACGGCAGATTTCCCACGCTTATCGCCATGATAACCGTATTTTTCTCGGCATCCGGAGCGGTATCGGGAATAACGGGAGCGCTGATGCTTACCGGAACGATCTTTTTGGGAGCGGCGCTGACCTTTGCCGCGTCAAGGATACTTTCAGCCACTCTGTTAAAAGGCGAGGCGACGTCTTTCGCCTTGGAGCTTCCTCCCTACCGCCGTCCCCAGATCGGAAAGGTGCTTGTGCGCTCGCTCTTTGACAGGACGGTATTCGTCCTCGGAAGAGCCGTGACCGCGGCTGCTCCTGCCGGTTTGATACTGTGGCTTGCGGCTCGTATAAGAGTAGGAGATATGAACATACTGTCATACTGCGCGGAGCTTCTCGATCCCGCAGGCAGATTTTTCGGACTTGACGGCGTTATTCTCATAGCTTTCATAATGGGGTTTCCCGCCAATGAGATAGTACTCCCGATAATGATGATGATATATATGGACAGCTCGGTTCTTACCGAAACGGGAGATCTTGCCGCAATGGGAGAGATATTCCGCGCAAACGGCTGGACAGGAGTTACCGCTCTTTGTACCATGGTCTTTGCGCTGTGTCATTTTCCCTGCGCCACTTCCTGCCTTACCGTAAAAAAGGAAACGGGATCGTGGAAATGGACGGCTGTTTCAATGCTGCTGCCCACCGCTGCGGGACTGTTTATATGCATGGTGATAAATTTTTTCGCAAGGGCACTTTAAGAGCGTGTTCACATAACCCAAACCGTGCAGGCTGCGGGCAGATTTTTCCTGCCGAAACAATTGACATATCCGCGCAAATATGGTATACTGAATTCAGGACGCGTCAACACGTTCTAAGGAAGCGCAGATTAAATCCTACGCGCGGATCTGCGGAAATACCGATCATACCGCTTTTTGAGATCTGCACATTTTGTAACGGATACGGCGGGGAGAAAGCCTTAAGGCAATATCGCACAAAGGAACCCTTTGCCGCAGCGTTCTTTGTGCGGTATTGCCTAAACCGGCGTTTTTTAATCAATGCTTCAATATGATCCAAATATCCAAATTAAGATGAAAGGACAAATAAAAATGAAATCGAATACAAAAAGGATCCTTTCCCTGATCGCAGCGTCGGCAATGTGCTTTTCGGTCATTTCATTTTCCGGCTGTTCGGACAGCGGTAATAAGGAGATCCCCCCCGCCGGCGGTACGTCCGAAGCACAAACCGAAGAAACAGCGGAGGATGAAAGCCTTGACAGCCTGTATATCAATCCCGACTGGTCGTACGGTCAGGTGGCAATAGGCGGAGGCGGCTTTGTAACGGGTATAATCAATACCTGCGAGCCGGAGCTTTTCTATGCGAGAACAGACGTAGGCGGCGCATACCGCTGGGACAAGGAGCAAAGCAAATGGATATCGCTGAGCTGCGATATCTCCGCAGACGACAGGGGTCTGCTGGGTATAGACGGCATTGCCGTTGACCCCAATGACGCTTCAAGAGTATATCTTGCGGCGGGAACGTCATATTTCAGCAACGCTAAAACCTGTATATTCGTTTCAAGCGACTACGGAGAGCATTTCGACAGAGTAGATGTGAGCGACATGATCAAAGTGCACGGAAACGGAATGGGCAGAGGAAACGGCGAAAGGATCGCCGTAGACCCAAACAACGGCGATATCATCTACTGCGGCGGCAGAACAGGCGGAATGATACGCTCGCTGGACGGCGGAAAAACATGGGAAAGCGTAGCCTCGTTTCCGGTAACCTCCACCGCCAACGAAAACGGAATAAACATCATTCTGTTTGACAAGAACAAATCCTCCGACGGAAAAACCTCCCGCATTTACGCAGGCGTTTCCCGCTCAAAGGACGACAACATCTTTTATTCCGACGACGCGGGCGAAACATGGAACGCGCTGCCCGAAATTGACGAAAAAGCGCGTAAGCTCATGCCTCAGCGGTTCGACCTTGATTCAAAGGGCGATCTTTTCGTGTCCTACGGCAAT
>JAMPAO010000170.1 GCA_023667165.1 Ruminococcus sp.
AAAATTGAGATTATTGGCGCTTTCTCTTCTTAGGCTTGAAAGTCTGAGTAGGATCGGTATTAAATTTATATACAATAATACCGAGAGCGCAGGTAATAACAAAGAGGATAACGGAAGCTGCTGCGGAATAGCCGTAATTGGGATTAGCCTGGTGGAAATTCTTATAAATAAATACCGCCACGGTTTCAAGATAAGAACTGGGAGTATTTCCTTCATGGAGAAGATAAGGAATATCAAACATCTGAAGTCCGCCGATCATCGAGGTGATGAACACATAAATGAAGATGGGCTTCAAGATAGGCATTGTGATCCTAAAAAACGTATTCATTCCGCTGGATCCGTCAATGGACGCAGCCTCGTAGATAGAAACATCGATTCCGTATATACCCGATATCAGCAGCAACATTGTGTTGCCGAACCACATCCAAGACTGGATAAGCATTACCAGTACTCTTGATGATACAGGCTGATTAAGGAAAGGAATAACTTCCGTTATGGAACCCATATTAAGGAGCATTGAGTTCACGCCGCCGTATTTTGAATTGCCGAAAAGCAACAGGAACAGCGACGCTACGGAAGCCGCCGTGATGATATTCGGCATATAAACAACGACCTTAAAAAATCCCTCGCCCTTTATCTTGATAACATTATCGGAAAACCATACCGCAAGAAGAAGGGAAAGAATTATCTGAACGAAAAAGTTACCGAACCAAAGGATAAGTGTATTGCCCATATCGCGCCAAAATTCTTTATACATCGTATTTCCGGCACTGAATTTACTGCTGCTGTCCCCTGCAAAAATATGTATATAATTATTTAACCCAACAAATTGATCTGCGCTTGCACCATTACCCTTAAAACTGAGTATAATAGTGTTGACCAAAGGCCAGATCATAAAAAAAGCATACGTAAGGAAAAACGGCAGAATAAACAGATAGCCGTACTTGGCATAGCTAACGGATTTATGCTGTGTCGTCGGTATGAGCTGCATAATACACACCCTTTCTGATTCTTGATCTCCTATGAATATTCCACAATACACGCTTATGGGCAAATCGCCCATAAGCGCAATATTATGGATAAAACAAACTTTATTTGTCTATGAAATTACTCAACTACAACGTCAACACACGCTGCTGCAACAGACATCTTGCAGTCGTCGATAGCTGCCTGCTTGTCTGCAACCTCGCCCTTAAGGAGCTTGGATACGGAGTCATTGAACGCCTGCTTGCACTCGGAATCGTATCTGGAAACCTTGCCCTCGTAGTCGATGCCGTCAGCAACGTCGTAGAGGATAGCAAACTGATCCTGGCCGCCGAGGAGAGGATTGGAGTTGGACTTCTCGTCAATGATGGACTTCATAACATTCTTGCTGTTTACAAAGTCGCCAACCTGAAGAGCGTACTCCTTCATTGTTTCCTGGTTGTTGCAGAATGTTTCGATCCAGAGCTTAGCGGTAGCCTTGGTGTTGCATCTTGTGGATACGCCGTAGTATGTACCGCCCCAGTTCCAGTCTGCAGGTCCCTGGCAGATTGCAAGGTTATCAGCGGATTCAGCGCCGCCTGCAAAGTTGGAAAGGATAGAACCGGAGGAAGCTGTAAGTCCCCATGTGGGAACGAAGTCGCCGAGAGCTGTGCCGTCCTGTACAGCGGCATACCAAGCAGCATCCCACTGAGGAACGTCTGCACAGTACTTGTTGTCAACGTATTCCTTGATCATGTCGTAGAAATCCTCGGCAGTGTCCATCTGGAACTTGCCGTCTGTTACCCAAGCGGTAGTTCTGTAGCACTGGAATACCTGCCACAGACCTGCTGTTGTTGCGGTGATGGAGGTCTTCTCGCCGGATGCGGAATACAGCTCTGCAGCGGTTGCCTTGAATGTATCCCAATCCTTTACCTTTTCCTGCATAGCCTCGGGAGAATCAACGCCGAGATATTCCTGAGCAAGGTCGCTGCGGTATACAAATCCGCCGGGAGCAGCCTGGAAAGAAGCCGCTGTGAATACGCCTGCTTCGTTTGTGCCGAAAGAAAGGGTATAAGCGTAGTTATCCGGGAAATCGCTCTTGGAAAGACCTATCTCGGAATAAGGAACGGTAAGGCTGCTGTTGTTGATGTACATGGGAGTCCAGTCAGCGTCCATTGTGAACAGGTCTGCGTCCTCGGAACCCTGCATATACTGCTGGATGCCGTCACGGCCTGCAGTACCGTCTGCGCCGCAGGTTACGATATTGATCTTGGACTCGTCGATTCCGTTCTTTTCGCAGAAGAACTTCTTCTGTGCCTGTACGTCGGTGTTGGATTCCCAAGTGAGGATCGTGAGAACGTCGTCCTCATCGGTTACATCGCTTGCGGGAGCAGCGTCGTTTCCGTCGTCAGCTGCATTGTCGGCAGATGCATC
Source organism: Ruminococcus sp. (assembly GCA_023667165.1). Lineage (GTDB taxonomy): Bacteria > Bacillota > Clostridia > Oscillospirales > Ruminococcaceae > Huintestinicola. The sequence continues at coordinate 2,398 of JAMPAO010000170.1, forward strand.
ATCAGCGCCTGCATTATCGGCAGATGCGTCGTCAGCGCCTGCATTGTCGGCAACCGAGGGAGCGTCGGTAGTATCGGGTGTTGTTTCTGTATTGCCGCAAGCAGCAAATACAGATCCTGCCATAACTATGGATGAGATCATGGCAAGAGTTTTCTTTAAATTCTTCATTGGTTTTTCCTCCTTAAAAATATATTATATCTTCTTTATTGAGATATAATAACTTGTTTTATCGGCTAATATCCTTAACCGACGCGCCTTCAAGCAGTTCTCCCCTGACTATAAGGGGCGGTTCCCTGCCGGAAAGCTCTTTTTTTATCAGTGCGATAAGTCTTTTTGCCGCCTCGGCGCCCAGCCTTTGAGTATCCTGCTTGACTGTGGTAAGCCTCGGCATCAGAACCTGTGACAGCACAATACCGTCATAGCCGGCAATGGAAATGTCCTCCGGAACGGACAGACCCAACTCCTCCAATGCATTCATTGCTCCGATCGCTGCAAAATCGTCCGGGAGAATGATACAAGTCGGTCTGCCGCTGCAAGACAAGACCTTTTTTACGAGAAGCTCGGTACTTTCGGTATCATGGTAGCGTCCCTGCAAAAGGAATTCGCTTCTGATATTTATATTCAGGCGCCTCATGGTTTCCTTGAAGGCTTTGAGCCTTACTGCGGTAACGTCCGACGGATCGCCGTAAATATACGCGATTTCTGTATGTCCCCTGCCTGCGATATATTCTGTCAGCTCTCTCATACCCGTTTCATTGTCCGACATTACCGACAGGCGGTTTTCCGGACTGTGGTCGATACACACTATGGGTATGCTGCTTGTAAAAAGCTCTCTTGTACCCTCGTCGATGTAATCGTCAACGCTTAAGATAACAACGCCGTCCACGTTTCTGTACAAACAATGCTCAAGCGGAGTCATTCCATGCCCCGCAATGCTGCCGCTGATAAAAGTGATATCGTATCCGTTGGCTTCAGCTTCCTTTTTGAAGCTGTTGAGCACCGAAGCAAAATAACTTTGAGTAAGTCCGCTGTCGGTTCTTTCCGAGAACATTACTCCCAGATTATATGTACGGTTCGTTTTGAGCGCTCTCGCCTGCGAATTGGGATGATATCCCATATTTCTCGCAGTATCACGGATCGCCTGCTTTGTGGCGGCGCTTACGTCCTTGTGATCGTTGAGTGCTTTGCTGACAGTTGCTGTGGAAACGCCGCAGGCAGCGGCTATATCCTTGATCGAAACCATTATATCTGCTCCGATCCTTAAATAAAGTCACCGTCCGCCCCATATACGGCAGACAGCGCAAACGCATACGCCGACTGATACAGATCAACTTACACGTTTACCCTTTGCGGTTAATATAAATATACAACCGTTTCAACCTAAAGTCAATAGTTTTTATTCAATATCTTAAAAAAATAGTGGTTTTGCACAATTATAGATAACATTTTTCT
>JAMPAO010000171.1 GCA_023667165.1 Ruminococcus sp.
AGGTTACAATATCCGTAAAAAACGTGCGCTGCTGGAGATATATTTCGGCGGCAGGATACACAGGACAAGCGTGGGTATTAATTTTACAAAGGTATAAAAAATCGGTGCGGTCGATACCGTTCCCGCAAAGGTTTTCATACTGTCATAGACTTTTTCACGGACGGGAAATTTCCCATGAGCCGAATGGCGGAGCACGCTCCGAAAAAGATACCCTTTTAACAGCGTTAAAATGCCTTTTAGATTTAATTTTTTTGCCCTGTCCGTGAAATTACCCTATGAAAAAATATGCGCCTTAAAAGGGCGTTTCCGTCGGTTGTGGGCGATATGATTTTCTGTATCGCTCACAGCCCCGTTTTATGCCGTTTTACAGGCGTTTTAATGCGTCGGTCGGGAAATTGCTCATATAAATTCAAACCGCCTTAAAACGGCGGTATATTTCGTCTATGGAGGTGACGATATGGATACAAGAAAAAAGGCTCTTGCCGATCTGACGGCGGCGGTATCTCCCGCAAAGAACGAAAAAAGAGATATTGCCGCATTAAGCGCAGGCGATCTGTTCGCTGCCATAAACGCAGAACCAAACGGCAAGAAACGGAGGAAAATGCTTGAAATATACATCGCACGCAGAAAAGAGGCTGCGGATTTTTTATCGGAAAACGAAAGCCTCATAAATGCCGAGGCAGAGGCGGCTCTTATCGGTGCGGCTGTGGGCGGCACGGTGGAGGAACGGCGGGTATCGTACAGGGGCGGAAGAAAATGCGAAACTGTTGTTACAAAACAGCTTCCGCCTAATATGACTGCGCTTTCTATGCTGCTTAAAAACAGGATGCCGGATAGGTACAGCGATAAGCCGATGGCAGAGATTGAGATCGAAGATGTGTCGGGCGTGGATGAGATGATCGCAAATGCAGCCGAAAACAAAGACAAAGAAAACAATACCGTATAATTTCAGTACAAAGCATCTGCGGTATATCCGCCGCTGTGAAAACTGCCGCATTAACGTTGCGGAGGGTGCGGTCAGAGCGGGAAAAACCGTGGATAATATTATCGCCTTTGCCCGTGCTCTTTGTAAGAGCAGGGACAAGCTGCACCTCGCCACCGCTTCCACAGAATCCACAGCAAGAACCATTATAGGCGACTGCAACGGGTTTGGGCTTGAACACTATTTCCGAGGTCAGTGCCGATGGGGAGAATACGAGGGAATGACAGCACTGATAATATGCGGAAAGTTTACAGGGTACAGAAAGCGGATAGTGGTGTTTGTGGGCGGAGGAAAATCCAACAGCTACGAAAAATTCCGAGGAATGTCCTTTGGAATGTGGATAGCCACCGAGATCGACCTTCACCATGAAGAAACGGTCAAAGAGGCTCTTGCACGGCAGGCGGCAGCTAACGATCCCAAAGTGTTCTGGGACTTGAACCCAGGCGCACCCAAAGCAAAAATATACATTGAATATATTGATAAATATGCCCGAAAGAATAATGAAGGCTCTCTCAAGGGCGGGTATAACTATCAGATGTTTACGATCTATGACAATATCAATATACCCGACGACAAGCGCGAAGAATTTATCTCTCAGTTTGATCCGGATACTGCCGAATACCGCAGAAAGATAAACGGACAGCGCAGTGCGGCGGAGGGACTTATCTTTCAGCGGTTTGCGGACACGCCGTCAAAATACATTTCGGACGTGCTGCCTAAAGGTCTTAGCATGATAAATATCGGCGTGGATTTCGGCGGAAATATGTCCAAAACAACCTTTGCCGCAACCGGAATTAAAGGCAATTTTGAGAAACTCTGCGCTATAGCCGACCATAAGATAAAAGGCGGCAAGGGTACCATTGACGCTGTTCAGATAAGCAGGGAGCTTTACAGGTTTTACTGCTTTGTGAGAAGCCTTTACCCGAATACGCCTGTCAAGGCTGTCTACTGCGATCACGCAGAGCAGGCGATAATAAACACCATAAGAGGGTATTTTGCAAAAATGGGTGCGGCTGTGTCTATTCTTGACTGTTACAAAGGCAAGATCACCAACCGTATCTACACATTGCATTCGCTGATAATGCTGGACAGATTTGAGGTATACCGTGACTGCCGGAATATTATCGACAGCCTGTGCGAACAGGTATGGGACAGCAAAGCGGTCGGCGGCGACGTTCGTCTTGACGACGGTACGGCGGATATCGACACCGCCGACGCTCTGGAGTATTCCTTCAGCAGCTTTATCAAATATTTCAATCTTAAAGGAGTGACCGATAATGGATAACAGGCTCATTGACTGGACAAACAAGCATTACGGCTGCTGTGTGTCCTCCGATTATTACAGCTATATAAACATATGGCTTGAATGGTGGAGAGGCTATCACGAGCCGTTCCACAGATACCGTCAGAGCAACGGCAGGAAAAATATCACCCGTGACAGATACACGCTTAAAATGGCAAAAAAAGTCTGCGAGGACTGGGCTTCTATCCTGCTCAACGAAAAAACTCTGATAAATATAAGCGACGAAAAGGTCAGCGAGTTTATTCAAGGGCAAAAGGGCACAGGCGGTATTCTTGGAAAGTGCCGTTTCTGGGTGGAGGCAAACAGGCTTATTGAAAAAGCATTTGCCGCAGGGACGGGGGCGGTTACGGTAAGGCTTGAAAATGCAAAGCTCCTTGAAAACGGCGCAGTAACGGCTGATGAAAATACCGATGTCAGACTGGAGTATGTATCGGCGGAATATATTATCCCCATTTCCGTCCGGAACGGAGTAATTACCGAGGCGGCATTCTGCTCCCGGCATATTGAAAAGGGCAGAAAATTTTTCCTGCTGGAGGTACATACGAAAGATCCGGCGGGCAATTATGTCATACATAACCATTGGTTTGAAGCTGAAAACGGTCAGTTGAAAGAATCGGTGCTGCCCGAAAATTTTACCGATATGCTTGACACACGTTCGGATATTCCGTGGTTTTCCGTGATAGAACCCAACATTGAAAACTGCATTGAAAACAACGGCGGTCTGGGCGTTTCGGTATACTGCGGAGCTGTGGATGTTCTGAAGGGCGTTGACCTTGCTTACAACAATTTTGTGCAGGATATTTTCCTCGGCTCAAAAAAGGTGTTTCTGAAAAAAGACCTTTTGCAGGATGTTGCGGATCAGAACGGACGCGGATATACGGTCGCTCCCGATGATGTAGGTCAGCAGCTTTTTACATACATAGATTTTCCCGAACAACCGGACGGCGGTTCAAAGGAATTTATCCATGAGTTCAATCCTGCCCTGCGTGTTCAGGATAATTCGGCGGCGGTGCAGTCTCAGCTTGATTATCTTTCCTTCAAATGCGGCTTAGGCAACAAGCACTATCAGTTTAACGCCGGAGGTATTGTTACCGCAACGCAGTACACCGGAGAACGTCAGGACTTGATACAAAACGCACACAAGCATTATATCGTGGTGGAAGAATTTATCATGGGACTTCTGCGGTCGCTTATGGATATCGGCAAAAGGTATTTCAAGCTGAACGTTCCGGAGGATATTGAAACGGAGATAGTTTTCGACAAGTCCGTTATCATAGACGAAGCGGCGGAACGGGAATCCGACCGCCAGGACGTGCGTGACAGGCTGATGTCCCCCTGGGAATTCCGCATAAAATGGTACGGCGAAACCGAGGAACAGGCTCGGCGGGTAATTTCCGAAATGCAGGGCGGCGATATTTACGGGGAGAGTGATTTACCGTGATCTCACCCGCAAAACTTGACAAGCTGCCCGCAGATATGGTAAACTTAGTACAGGAGCTTCAGAATGAGATAATCTCCG
>JAMPAO010000172.1 GCA_023667165.1 Ruminococcus sp.
CCGTAGGTTGTCCCTTTGCATGGGCTTACGTGCTAAACATATCTCCAAAGCTAAGGCATCTTGCCAAAAAACAAACTATAGCATAAAAGGGGTAACGTGCAAGCTAAGGCAATCAACCGAAACGAACTGCCGAAAAACCATGTACAGCGGATCAAAAATATTAAATACCGCCCGCCGCCGAAAAAGTCTTTCACGGCACTTGACAATATCGGGAAATTATTATATAATAGTAATTTAGGAATGTGCTGAATAAGAACCGGAGCTGTTTCAAACCGCATTTATTCAGCGATCTACAGTAACATTTGAAAGGATGGTCATGTTAAATGGCAGTCAAGAAAATAAGAATGTCCGCAGAGGGTCTGAAGGATCTTGAAAAACAGCTTGAACATCTCAAAAACGTCCGCCGCGCAGAAGTGGCGCAGAAATTAAAGGAAGCGCGTTCCTTCGGCGACCTTTCCGAGAACGCGGAGTATGACGAGGCGAAAAACGAACAGGCTATCCTTGAAGCGGAGATCGCCGACATCGAGATGAAGATAAACAACGCTGAGATCGTCAGCGACGAGGATCTTTCCACGGACGAAATAGGCGTAGGCTCTTTTGTCAAGCTCAAGGACATGGAATTTGACGAGATACTGGAGCTTCAGATAGTAGGCTCTACCGAGGCCGATCCCGAAAGCAACAGGATCTCCGAGGACGCTCCCATAGGAATTGCCGCCCTTAAGAAAAAAGTGGGGGATATCCTGGAGGTGCAGGCTCCCATGGGAATTATCAAGATGGAGGTTCTGGAGATCAGCAAGTGACGGCTGAGCCGCTCTTGAAGAAAGGAATGTAAAAAATGTCGGAAGAGATAAACAGCGCTCAGTCTGCCGGAGAGGAGCAGACCGAGCAGGATATTCACATACTCAAAAAAATAAGAATGGAAAAGCTGGACGATCTGAAAGCGCGGGGCAGGGATCCTTATGAGATAACGAGCTTTGACTTTAACATAAAAAACGCGGAGATAAGGCTTCGCTACGAAGAGCTGGAAACAAGGCTCAAGAGCGAAAACGGCAGCGATGAGGAACTGAAAGCCGCCCTTGAAAATAACCGCATAAACGTCAGGATCGCCGGACGTATAATGACCTGGCGCAATATGGGCAAGGCAAACTTTATCGACGTGCGGGACAATACCGACCGTATGCAGGTGTATATCCGCATGAACGACATAGGTGAGGAGGAGTTCAAGGAATTCAAGACCTGGGATATCGGAGATATCGTAGGCGTCGAGGGTTTTGTTTTCAGAACAAGAACGGGTGAGATAACCGTTCATGCCGGTAAGATCACCCTGCTGTCGAAATCTCTCCTGCCCCTGCCCGAAAAATGGCACGGCTTAAAGGATCAGGATATGCGGTACCGTCAGCGTTATGTGGATCTTATATGCAACCCCGAGGTAAAGGACACCTTTATCAAGCGAAGCAGGATCCTTTCCGAGGTGCGGTCTTTCCTTGACGGCAGAGGGTATCTGGAGGTGGACACGCCGGTGCTGCATACCCTTGAGATAGGCGCTGCCGCCCGCCCGTTCAAGACGCACCACAATGCTCTCGATATCGATATGTATCTGAGGATCGAAACGGAGCTTTATCTGAAAAGGCTTATAGTAGGCGGTCTTGACAGAGTATACGAGGTGGGACGGATATTCCGCAACGAGGGAATGGACACCTCTCACAATCCCGAATTTACAACGGTGGAGATGTATCAGGCGTACACCGATTATTTCGGCATGATGGAGCTTATAGAGCAGATGTACAGAGAGATCACTCTGAAGATCTGCGGCAGCGGAGTTATCACCTATCAGGGAACACAGATAGATATGGCTTCTCCGTGGGCAAGGCTTACAATGGCCGAAGCGGTCAAAAAGTACGCGGGGGTAGATTACAACGACTGGGCGGACGATGCAGCCGCACGGGAATGCGCCAAGGCAAAGGGCGTGGAGGTCGGAGAGGGCAAGGACGCCACAAGAGGTCATGTGCTGATAGCGTTTTTCGATGAATTTGTCGAAAAAAATCTGATACAGCCTACCATTATTTACGATTATCCCGTGGAAAATTCGCCTTTGGCTAAGAGAAAGCCATCCGATCCCGCGTTTACCGAGCGTTTCGAATATTTCATATACGCAAGGGAAATGGGCAACGCCTTTTCGGAGCTTAACGATCCTATCGATCAGCGGGAGCGTTTTGTAAAGCAGGTCGAGGCGAAGAGAGCCGCAGGCGCTAACGCGCAGGTGGACGAGGATTTCGTTACCGCTTTGGAGTACGGAATGCCTCCCACAGGCGGCTTAGGCTTCGGACTTGACAGGCTTGTAATGCTTCTGACGGACAGTCCGTCTATCAGGGACGTGCTGCTGTTCCCCACAATGAAGCCGATCGAATAAAATTTTACCCGTATATCCTTTTGGGGTATACGGGTCGTTTTTTGGTATGTATAAAAAAAGAGCCGGACGCATCCGACTCTTTTAGGCATAGTCCGCAGACGTCCGCCGCAATTCTGTATTATATTATACTACAGTTAAGAAAAAAATGCAAGAGTTTTTTTATGATTTACAGAAAATTTATAATTTGTTCGATTTTGTTCTTTGTATCGGTATAAATAATTTTTGAATGGATCTTTGTAGGGACAGCGAGCCGCAATGTTTCATTTGCTTTTTCAAATTGGCTGATAAATCCCGAAATAATTGATTTATCACAATTTAATATTTTCATTAAAAAAGATATTAAGATAATATAATCTACTATGGAATCAAAACGAATCGTTTTAATATTTATTTCGGAAGAGATATAGTTGGAAATTCTGCCGCTTACGGAGCCTGTACGAAAGCGTGTGTCAAAAACAGCATTATTGTGTGCGACGGCATTGCGCAGGTCTTTAAGTGTATACACGATTTTTTCAACCATTTTACCATCGGAATCTACACTTGATTTTATGCCTATGGAATGCGAAATTTTTATCCTTGTTGTGTTATTCAAGCAGGAAAAAAATTTTCCGAATTCACCTAAACTGAGAAGTTCAAAAACAGCCCATATTGGCATTGGACGATCTTTGTCGTAATAATGATTAACAATATTATTATGACCGTAATCACGGGATATAATGCTGAATATTTTATTTCTTACATTCATGCGGTCTAAAAACGCCCGTTTATATTCTGCGCTTCCAACCTGGTAAGCCTTATAGTCATTGAGCAGTTTAGTATATACGTCATCAAAAAGACTGCTGTTTATTTCGCTTATAATGTTTTCAAGCGCATAATTCTTAATGGCTGTTTCCAGAAACATTATTTGGGGATAAAGTATAGACTTTAACCGCATATCAAAATCATAAACAGCTTTAAGCTGGGAAAAGTTATTATATGGCAGTAATGATGCGGGGTTATTACAGTATCGGTATCCCTTGTATCCGTGGAAATAGCCTATATATCTTAGTTCGTTTTTCTGTTTTTGACTGTCTATGAATATGCCTTTTTCCTTATTCATATATTCCATCAATTGGTCGGTGCTTTTGGGCTGCATTTCTGTTCACCTCTTTGATTAAAATTATATCATAATTTCACCGCATAATCAATGATTATAATAAAAAATATATACATCATAGTTCAAATAGCCGCTAAAAAGCCGCATTGATACAAATTCTGTATGATTTTTTGTGCAAAATGATAATAAAATAAAAC
>JAMPAO010000173.1 GCA_023667165.1 Ruminococcus sp.
CATCCCTGCGCTGTAATATCTCCTCACGAGGAATTTGAGAAATTTTTCGGAAAAGCTGCGGACAAGCGCCGCAAGTTGTACAACGGAATGATAAAATGCCTGCTTTTTTCTTATTATAAATAAACCGAAGCGGCGGCGAACGATCCCGCCGCAAGATCCCCGTAGACTCTGCCGATCACGGAGCCTGCGGGGATCTTTTTCCGTATTCCGCCTTTTTATGCCGTTTATTCCGATTTTATCATATCTTAACAAAATATGCTTGAAAAATCCGTCAAAAGGTGTATAATAGATGTATGTGACCTTTTATCGGATTATGTATACTATTGTTAAACGGAGGATTATTATGGCTGAAAAAAAATACAGCGTCACACTGAGAGATATTATGGAGGAATTCAAGCTTGAAGCCATCCATCTCCCTATGGACGCCTCGAAGCTGCTCATCATCGAAACCGAGGTGAACCGTCCCGGCCTGCAGCTTGCGGGATTTTACGAATATTTCAACTGCGACCGCGTTCAGATCGTGGGCAAGGCTGAATTTGCCTACCTTGCGGCAATGGACGAGGATATGCGCAGGGAGCATCTGGATATGCTCTTCGCCCAGCATATCCCCTGTGTGATCATTACCCGTGAGCTGCCCTGCTTCCCCGAAATGCTGGAGCTGGCGCAGCAGCATCAGGTGCCTTTGCTGCGGAGCAAGGACAATACGTCCAATTTTATGTCCGCTATGATCGCGTATCTAAATCTTCACCTTGCGCCGAGGATCACCCGTCACGGCGTTCTTATCGAGATATACGGCGAGGGAATGCTGATCCTGGGCGAAAGCGGCGTGGGAAAGAGTGAAACGGCTGTGGAGCTTATAAAAAGAGGTCACAGACTGGTGGCGGACGACGCCGTGGAGATACGAAAGGTTTCAAATATCAGTCTTGTAGGTTCTTCTCCGGAGAATATCCGCCATTTCCTGGAGCTCAGAGGAATAGGCATAGTCAACGCTCTGCGGCTGTTCGGCGTGGGAGCCATCAAGGTCACGGAAAAGATAGACATGATAGTCGAGCTGGAGCCTTGGGATTCGGAAAAGGTCTACGACAGAATGGGCGTGGATAACGAGTACACCTCTATCCTCGGAGTTAAGGTCCCCTGCTCCACCATTCCCGTAAAGCCCGGACGTAATCTCGCAGTCATACTGGAGGTAGCAGCCATGAACAACAGGCAGAAGAAAATGGGTTACAACGCGGCTCAGGAGCTGCTGGACAATCTGGGACTTGAGATGGAACACAAGGACACCATCAAAAAATGGGATATTTATTGATAAAGCGGATCGCTGTATCACGCGTACAGCGGGTAAAAGGATGCTGATGTTTTTTAATGAAGATAATAGCGGATATGCATACACATACGGTAGCGTCAACTCATGCTTTTTCCACAGTAAAGGAGATGGCGGAGGAAGCGGCTGAAAAAGGACTGGAATTTATCGCCATAACCGACCACAGTCCCGGATCCACGGACGCACCTCATGTATGGCATTTTCATAATCTGAGAAAGGCGGTTCCGGGTGAGCTTTTCGGCGTGACTGTTGTTTACGGCGTTGAGGCTTCGGTCGTTGACTTTGAGGGAAATATCGACTTTCCCGAAGATGAATGCGCCATACTTGACTGGATAATAGGCTCCGTTCATACGGATATATTCAAAGCCGGAAGCATAGAGCAGAACACGGGCATTTACATAGGTCTTGCCAAAAATCCGCAGGTGGATGTTATAGGTCACTGTGCCACGGTAAGCGTTCCTTTCGATTATGAAAAGGGTATCAAGGCATTTAGGGAGTACGATAAGATCGTGGAGATAAACGAAAATACCCTTATATGGAAAAATTCCCGTGAAAATTACAGGAAGATCATACCCTTGTGCAAAAAGTACGGAGTAAGCGTCATGCCGAATTCCGACGCGCATTTTTACGGCGCTGTGGGCGGATTTGCGGAGAGTATGCGGCTGCTGGAGGAGTTTGATTATCCGAAGGAGCTCGTTGTAAGCTCGGACAGGGAAATTCTGACAGAAAGGCTTAACAGAAAAAACAACAGAAAATTTATCTGAGCATGCTATAATTATAACAGACCTCGGAGGTCTGATAATATCGGGAGCGGTTTTCACCGCGGCTGTATATTTTAGAGCCTGTTCAGTATCTCGGCGTGTGCGGATCTTTGAGCATAATTTTGCCGAGAACAAGGAAAAACGACGCGGAAATACTTGATGTATTTCAAGGAGTTTTGACGATGTTATCGGTAAAATTTGCCGAAAAGACGTGCGCGATGAGATACTGAACAGGCTCTTATTATCCGATCCGCCGGAAAAACGCCTTGTACGGCGGATCGGCTGAAAAAGGGGAACTGCTATGACATATGACGCCATTGAAAGGGTAAAAAGAGCCGCGGCGGAGTGCGGCTGCGAAATACTGGAGAATACAGAGCTAAAACGCCATACCACCTTCGGCATAGGGGGAACGTGTCCTCTTTTGGCGGAGATAAACGGCGCAGACGCTTTGAAAAATATACTCAAAGCGCTTGCGGAAAGCGGCACGCCCTATTATATCATAGGCAGAGGCTCAAATCTGCTGGTGAGCGACGGAGATATCGATATGGTATTTCTGCGGATAGGAAAGGACTGCGCGGACGTTTCCGCCGAAGAAGCGGGCGGACGTTTTAGGGTGATCTGCGGTGCAGGCGCTCCGCTTTCCGCCGTTTCGGCGTTTGCAAGGGACAACGGTCTTACGGGAATGGAGTTTGCATACGGCATCCCGGGCAGCGTGGGCGGGGCGGTCTATATGAACGCAGGCGCTTACGGCAGCGAGATCAAGGATATTATCGAATATGTTCTGGCGTCGGACAAAAACGGAAATATTCACGTGTTCAATGCCGAAGATATGGATATGGGATACCGTAAAAGCGTTTTTGCAAGCAATAAATTTATCGTGATAAAAGCCGCGTTTCTTCTGAAAAAAGGAAACAAAGAGGACATAGCCGCAAAAATGAGGGAGCTTACCGAAAAAAGAAAGGAAAAGCAGCCTCTTGAATACCGCAGCGCGGGAAGCACCTTCAAGCGGCCCGAGGGAACCTTTGCCGCTTTGCTTATCGAACAGTGCGGCTTGAAAGGATACTCCTGCGGGGACGCTCAGGTAAGCGAAAAGCACAGCGGATTTGTTATAAACAAAGGAAACGCCTCGTTCGCCGACGTTATGGCGGTGATAGACCATGTAAGACAGACGGTTTACAGCAGGACAGGGATAATGCTTGAATGTGAACCCGAAATCATTTCGGGAAAATAATACCGTTATTTTCAACAAAAAAAACGTCATAATTTGTGCAGTATTTTTCGGGCAATATTGAAAAATATTGCCTGCCGGGATTGTTTATATTACAGGGGGAGTTTGACGCGGCCGGACAGATTCTCACACGGCGCGTCATGCTTTCGGTTAGGAGGATAGACTGATATTATGTATTCGGGATCTCATGAAAGATTTGACGACGAATACATCCGATATGTGCTCGATACATATTCCGCCATGCTTATCAGGCTGTGTTTTTCCTATGTGAAGAATATGCATGACGCCGAGGATATGGCGCAGGACGTTTTCTGCGAGCTTGTCAAGCGCAGACCTGTTTTTGACGACGAAAACCATGAAAGGGCGTGGCTGCTGCGCTGCGCCGTAAACA
>JAMPAO010000174.1 GCA_023667165.1 Ruminococcus sp.
CTCGCTACCTCCACCTTGGCAAGGTGGCGCTCTACCGGATGAGCTAAATCCGCATAAAAAGCGACCCGGATGGGACTCGAACCCACGACCTCCGCCGTGACAGGGCGGCGTTCTAACCAACTGAACTACCGGGCCTTATGGTGGGAACAATAGGGCTCGAACCTATGACCCTCTGCTTGTAAGGCAGATGCTCTCCCAGCTGAGCTATGCTCCCGCGCGTTTTTAAGACGTCAGCCGCAGCCGACTATTCTATTATATACTAACGCTTCGGATTTGTCAAGGGTTTTTTGAAAAAAATTTCGTAAATTACCCGAAAAATTTTTCTGCCGGCCGGCGCGCAAAACGGACAAAGCCGTACGCCCCGTTTCGACGGCTTTTTCGTACCGGGGAGTGTAAAATCAGAAAGAACGGCGAAAAGTTTCCGCTGTAAACAGTATATTCGGGAAAAAATATTTTATGCATGATACCGATAACAGACCTCCTCGGAAACCGGAGAAGTGCCGAATGACGCAGCAATTTTGCTGTCGGGCAAAGTACGTTTTCCGCAGGAATACTCGGTGTATTACAAGGAGGTTCAATATATTTCCGCCGAATATCGGTTTGATTTTTACACGCTTTAATCAATTTTCCCCGAAAGGACGGATAATATGCAGATAAAACAGTTAGATCCATTTGTGTTCCCTGCGGCGAAGGAGAGCGCTCCCGGCCGCGCCCGCGGCAGTTTTGGCTCGGGAACGTCTGTACTTACGGCGTGCGCGGCGGGAGCAGCCGCGTTTATGCTTACAAACGTCAGGATAGGCGGAGCGTTGTCGCCGTTCGGAGCGTCGCTTGCCGCCGCTCTGCCGCCCATACCCGCGGCGGCGGCGTTTTTCGGAGGTATGCTCGCCGCGCTGACAGGCTCGGACATAAGCGCCTGCGCCGCAGAGATATCGGCGTCGGCAGTATTGCTGCTGTACAGCGCGGTATTGGGAAGAAAAAGCTCATACGCGGCTCGCTGCGCGATGTCGGGGATCGTATATTTTATATGCTCCTGCGCTTTCGGATTTGCGGGTCTTGCGGCCGGGAGCGGCTGGGCGCTGTTTATTGCCTCCGCTCTGCGCAGCGTAATGTGCGCCGCCTTTACCTTGTGCGTATGCAGAGTAAAGGAAGCAGCCGACCGCAGACAGGGTAAGCAGGGTGAGAACAGCGCCGTTGACATGACCTCTCTCGGAATATTTTATATGCTCCTGACCGCCGCTCTGTGCGCGCGGGAAATAGGCTTTATAAACCCGGGAAGAGCCGCCGCGGGATTTTGTACGGCGGTAATGGCGAGAAGATTCGGCGTAAAGGGCGGAGCGGCGGGAGGCGTACTGTCAGCTTGTGCGTTTTTGCTGGCGGCGCAGCCCCTCGGCAGATGCGGGGCGATCCTTGCATTTGCGGGTCTTGCGGCGGGAATGTACAGCCGCCGGGGAAAATTTGCGGTAAATATCGCATTTATATGCGCGGCTTTCGGCATGACAGCCGCTGCCGGAATGCCGTCGGGAACGGCGGAATTTATTGCGGATATGGGGATTGCTGCGGCGGTCTACTGTCTTGTGCCGGAAAGGCTTTATCTTCCGGCTGTAAACGAGCTTTGCGCCAAAAAAGATCCTTCGTGCGGATTTGACGCGGACAGGCTCAGGTTTGCCGCGCAGACTCTGGGAGAGGTGGGGAATGATATTGAAACGGCTTCCGAGCTGCTTGCCCGCTGCGGCGGGAAGAGCAATAAGGGAATTGACGGTACGGTCAAGGATAAGGTTTGCCGGCAGCTTTGCACGCAGTCTGTATGCAGTGCGGCTTGCGGCGGTCTTTCGTCTGATATTATGGACGGCTGCTTCAGGACTGCGGCGGCCGTTGCTGAAAGGACGGGGAGCATTACTTGCAGGGAGCTGCCGGCTGGCTTCGAAGGCTGCCCGAAAAAGGCTGAGATCGCTGACCTGTTCAGCCTTGCGGTCAGTCTGCGTAAAATACAGTCACGCAAGGACGCGTATATCAGGAGATTTTTAGAATGCTCCTCTGAGCAGCTTTCCGCGGCGGCGGGAATGATCGCCTCGCTTTCCGAAAGGGCGGGCGGCTATATGAGGGAAGACAGCGCGTTATCCGAGGCGTTCGGGAAATTGCTTGCCGAGGAGGGAGCAAAGGTCAGCTCCGCAAAGGTATATTATGACGAGGCTATGAACCCGTTTGCGGAAGCGTTCCTGAACGTATCCGAGGAGTGTTTGCAGACGTTTTGCGGCGCGGCAGGCGATCGTCTTGCCGCTTTGCTGGGAACGGAGCTTGCTCAGCCGTGTACCGTATCCTGCGGCGCGGAGGGGAATATTATCCGCCGTATACGGTGGAGAGGGCAGTCAAAATACATACCCGACTGTCACATTATATCCTGCGCCGCCGAAAGCGGCGTCTGCGGCGACAGCAATGCGCAGTTCGACGACGGGACAGGCAATTTTTACGTGATCCTTGCCGACGGAATGGGGAAAGGAGTAAGAGCCGCCGCCGAAAGCAGCATGGCGGTAAATCTTCTCAGGCGGCTCATACTTTCGGGAGCGGACCGCGCAAGCGCCGTAAGAACGCTGAACGTGCTTTTGTCAGCAGCGTCCTCCGACGAGATATTTACTACTCTTGACATCCTGACCGTCAACTGCTACAGCGGCGAATGCCGTCTTATGAAGCTGGGTTCCGCGCCCACAACGGTGCTTACCCGCTGCGCAAGCGCGCCGGTCATAAGCGTATACAGCGACTGCTCCGCGCCTCTCGGTATAATCAGCCGTATTGACGCGAGCGAGGAACTCTTTTTTATGGACGAAAATTCCAGAGCGATAATGCTCACAGACGGCGCGGACTGCGAAAGCGGCTCTTTCGTCAGCGCGCTGCTTGAAAACGAGGGACTTACCTGCCGCCAGCTTGCGGAACGGATAATCGCAAGGACGGACGAGATCGAAAGGGAAAGCGATGAGAAAATGCGCCGCAGGGACGACAAAACAGCGGCGGCGATAAGACTGTACGCCGCAAGAGGATAACGGCGGGGGCGGGATAATATATTCCCGCCCCATGGTTTGTTTTATCGGAGCTGTTTTGGCTGATTGCTTTAGTTTATACGTTATTTTCTTATGCTATGGGTTTGTTTTTTTGCAGTCTGTCTTAGTTTTGGAAATATGTTTGCACGTAAGCCCATGCAAAGGGACAACCTACGGGGGAAGGGGGAGGCGCTCTGATAAACCCAAGGACGCTTGGCCGCCCTCCCCCTTCCCCCTACGGTTTTCCCTCTGCACACTCTTTCCCTTTCCCCTATCTCCCTCCAGGCCACCGCTAATGCTTGCCACTGCGTTGGATTGTTTTATGTTTTTGGTTTGTTCTTTGAAAAGGGTTTGTTATTACATAGGGTTATGGGTTTTGAAAAAAGTTTATTTTTTCTTCTTAATAAACAAAAACAAATATGAAACGTATTTCAAAGAATCTTGTGAGTAAGAAAAGAAACACATTGCCAAACAAAAAACAAGATATCACGTCAAGCCTTTTTTGAAGAGCAAATAAAAAAATCCAAACAAAACAACGCAGTGAAATTGGGAGCGGTGGTCGGGAGGGGAAAAGGGGGAGAGGGAAAGAGTGTGCAGAGGGAAAACCGTAGGGGGAAAGGGGGAGGGTGACCCAGCGTCCATGGTTACGCA
>JAMPAO010000175.1 GCA_023667165.1 Ruminococcus sp.
GCTCTCCTTGCGTATATACAATTCCGATTTTTCGGATAAATAAAAAAAGTCTCCCGCAAACCGTAACCGGCATTTGCCGTCTTACAGTTTGCAGGAGACATATAAACGCTTCCCTGCCAATGCAGCATAAAATTTGTGACTGTTGATCAAACATCAGCCCAAATCCTTTTGTTGCATATTCATAATTATACTCCCAAAAGTAAGCGTCAAAAAATCCCCACCTTTTAAATCAAAAGTCTTTATGATATAATGGAAGAAATCATAAAGAAAGGCGATGATCCAAATGGAACAAATAGTGGAGGACTTCAAGCAAAGCGGAAAAAGCCAACGCGTATGGTGTGAGGAACAGGGGATAAACCGCAGCACACTCCGATACTGGCTGGAACGGCTTGATGAGCTTGCGGAAGGAACAGAAATATCTTTTACGGAGCTGGTGACGGGAGGCGATGAGATATGTTGATAAACAGACCATCAAAAATATTTATCTCATCGTCAAATGTGGATATGCGCAAATCAATAGACGGGCTGGCGTACATAGTGGAGCAAAAATTCAAACTGCCTACGCAGTCGGATATGATGTTTGTATTCCACAACCGACATTGCGATAAGGTAAAAATACTCTATTGGGACGGTGATGGATTTTGTCTGCTGTATAAGCGCCTTGAAAAGGGCAAATTTCGTTTTCCGAAACATATTAAAGACAACAAATATACTGTAACCGAAAATGAGCTTGACTGGTTGCTGCACGGTTTAAGAATAGAGGAAATGAGACGTTATGCGTCTATCAAAAATAAAAGACTTTCAACAGAAAACCGAATTTTCGACCCGTCATAATGCACTGTTTTCAACAATGATATTCTACAAGGAAAAGTCCGTCTTTACGGGCTTTTTTCTTGATTTTTGGAAATAAATATGATATAATAAATACAGTAAAAACATTGCAAAGGAGCGGAAATTGAATGGCAAAAGAGCCTACATATGAAGAACTTTTAACAGAGATTTCCGTCCTTACAAAGCGTGTAAAATATCTGTCGGAACATACCGAAAGAGTTGAAAGTCAGAATGAAAAATTAACGGCTGACAAAAAAAATTAACCGAGGAAAACAAGCAGTTAAACGCCGAAATAAAGCAGCTTACCATAGATTACAACTGGGCGTTGGAGCAGCTTAAGCTGAGCAAGAAAAAGATATACGGCGCGTCCGCAGAGAAAATTGCTGCCGATTACGGGCAGATAAACTTCTTTAACGAAGCAGAGGCTGAGCGTACTCCTATGTTGCCCGAACCCAAGATTGAAGATGTTATTAAAAAATCACATAAGAAAAAGAAGCGCAGTACAAAAGAAATATATAAAAATCTTGAGGTAGTTGAGAAAGTCTATGAACTATCCAAAGAAGAACAGATCTGTCCGAAGTGCGATTCGGAAATGACGTTTATGAGGTGGGAGATCAGAAATGAAATTAAAATTATTCCCGCCAAAGCGCAGCTGATCGTTCACAAAAAGGCTGTGTATGTCTGCAAAAGCTGTGATAAAAACGGTATCGAGGGGACGTTCAAATACGCAAAATCAGAACCGTCTTTAATAGAAAAAAGTCTTGTTTCGCCGAGCCTTATGGCATACATTTTAAATCAGAAGTTTTGTCTGGGACTGCCGCTGTACCGACAGGAGCAGGAATTAAAACGCATAGGAATAAGCTTAAGCAGTCAAACTATGTCCAATTGGACGATCGCAGGAGCAAAACTTCTTAAACCGCTTTATGAAGCTCTTCACCAAAATCTTGTCTCACGAAGTATTCTTCATGCCGATGAAACACCCTTGGAGGTTTTGAGTTTACCGGGCAGAGACAAACCTCTGAACGCATATATGTGGGTATACAGAACAAGCAGAAATGAGGAACACCCTATTGTTCTGTATGACTATGAGGAGGGACGTGCGGGGGGATTACGCAAAAGATTTCCTGAAAGGATTTTCGGGGTATCTACATTGCGACGGGTGGAGCGGATATGACAAGGTGGAACATATCAAGCGTGTCGGTTGTCTTGTTCATCTAAGGCGGTATTTTGTGAACGCCTTAGATATTCAGGAGGATAAAAAGGATTATTCCACCGACGCGGGCAAGGGATTTTTGCTGATAGATAAGATTTTTAAGGCAGAACGTGTTGACCCCGGTAAGCCCGCCGAGAAAATTAAATATACGGAAGACGAAATTGCGGAAATTCGGAAAAATATCCAGCCGAAACTGCTGAAAGAATTTTTTGATTTTTGCGAAGAATACCAAGGGAGAGGTCTGCCCAAAAGCGTGACCGGCGCGGCGGTAAACTATGCTTTAAATCAGCGAGAAACATTTATGACGTTTCTTGAAAACCCAAAGCTGGAATTATCAAATAACGCCGCGGAACGTGCCGTAAAACCGTTTGTGATCGGTCGTAAAAACTTCCTTTTCTGCAATACGGCGGGAGGGGCTAATTCTTCGGCGGTGATCTACTCTATTATCGAAACCGCCAAAGAGAATGGGTTAAAACCTTTTGAATATCTTGAATTTTTGTTTGATAATATTCGGGCGGGGAATGATGTTGCGGAGTTTGTGCCGTGGAGTGAGAAAGTACCCGAAAATATTAAAATGAAAGGTGAATGAAAAATGGCTGCTTTAAAAGGAAACTGCTATCTGTGCGGCAATGAACTGGGTAAAACCGCTATGAAAAATCATATTCTCAAGGAGCATTCCGAGAAAGAGGGGCAGGAATGCAGACTGCTTAAAATTGAAGGCGCTTACAATAAAAATTACTGGCTGTACGTTGATATTCCAACAAGCTCTGCGCTAAGTACGCTTGACAACTTTCTCAGGAAAATATGGCTGGAATGCTGCGGACATATGAGCGCATTCAGGTCGCAGGAAATATCGGCATGACAAATAAGGTAGGTTCTTTTGATACGGGAGATGTCCTGCTGCACGAATATGATTTCGGCAGCACCACCGAAACTCTAATTACCTTTATCGGCACGGTTTACCGCAAGCAGCAGCGGGGCGTAAGGCTTCTTGCCCGCAATGTTCCCATGACATTTGCCTGCTGTGAATGCGGAGCTCCCGCAGAGTTTATTGATACCGAAGGATTTGACAGTGAAAATCCTTTTTACTGTCAAAAATGCGCTGAGAAAAATGACGAGCTTTATGAAATGACTCTGCCGATAACCAATTCTCCGCGTATGGGCGTCTGCGGATATTCCGGAGAATTGGATACGTTCACTTTTGTTCCGGGTTCCAAAAACGGCTTGAATAAAGCGAAAAATAAGGGTATTTATTATTTATTTCTATGAGACTGCGGCGGCGGTCTCGTTTTTTATTACGGTGGGGATTATTTGACGCTTACTCCCAAAACTTTGTTACATCTGCACAATATTTTTTAGACCCGCTTGATTAACAGTCACACGATTTTGAACGTGAAAAACCTCGCAAACGGCTTGTTTACGAGGTTTTTCTAATGGCTCCCCAGACAAGACTCGAACTTGTGACATTTCGGTTAACAGCCGAACGCTCTACCGACTGAGCTACTGAGGAATAAACTATTAAATTTTCGTGAATAATTATTCTCTGCTCATTCGTATTGCCTACTGTTTTTCGTGAATCAAACGACCCTGCGGTTAACAGCCGCATGCTCTACCGACTGAGCTATTGAGGAATAA
>JAMPAO010000176.1 GCA_023667165.1 Ruminococcus sp.
CTGTAATTATACTTTGGGCAGTTTACAGTTTAATTATTTTTTTATAAAAGTCAATGGTTTTTCGCGGAAATGCTAAAAATAACAGCATTTGCCTTTTTTTGCGCGCCGTAATTGCATTTGACGGGCGAAAATGCTATAATAAAATCAAAAAAGGAGTGAACGGCGATGAAGATGAGATTTTACAACGCAAGATATCTCGATACGGACGGTATGGAGATAAAAAGCGGCACCGTATGTACGGATAACGGCGTGTTTTCGTATGTTGGGGAAGCGGGAGGAGAGCTGCGGGAGGGGACTTACGACAGGGAGATCGACCTGGGCGGCGACCTTATGATCCCCGGCTTTAACAATGCTCACGCTCATTCGCCAATGGTGTTCCTGCGTTCCTATGCGGAGGATCTTCCCCTTGACAAATGGCTGAACGGCGCGGTATTTCCAAATGAAAAAAGGCTTGCTCCCGAGGACGTCTATACCCTTACAAAGCTGGCGGTGTGCGAATACGTAAGCGGAGGGATCACTTCTTGCTTCGATATGTATCTTTTTCCGCGTGAAATGGCTGCGGCATTTGCCGACTGCGGATTCAGGGCGGTTTTCTGCGGACAGGTCAATGATTTTACCTCGTCGCCCGAGCAAATGGAGGAGGATCATCTTTTCCTCAACGGCTTTCACCCGCTCATATCGCATAAATTCGGATTTCACGCCGAATACACCACAAGTATGGAAATCATGAAAAGGACGGCGGATATCGCCTTGAAATACAAAGCTCCCGTATGGTGCCACAACAGCGAAACGGCGGGCGAAACGAACGGGTGCGTCAAAAGATACGGTATGTCACCCACGGAGCTTATGGACAGCCTGGGAATGTTCGAGTACGGAGGCGGAGGCTATCACTGTGTGTATTTTTCGGAAAAGGATATGGACATTTTCTCCCGAAAAGGACTTACCGCCGTTACAAATCCCGCAAGCAACGCAAAGCTGGCAAGCGGCACCGCCGATCTGACGGAATTTGCACGCAGGGGGATAAATATTGCCATAGGCACAGACGGCGCGGCAAGCAATAATTCCCTCGATATGTTCCGTGAAATGTATCTTTGCACTGTTCTGCAAAAGCTGAAGCACTCCGATCCCGCGTCAATGCCCGCAAGGGACGTTCTGAGAGCCGCCGTAACGGGCGGAGCGAGAGCGATGGGTCTGGATAACTGCGGGAATATCAAAAAGGGCAAAAACGCAGATTTTACGGTTATCAGAATGAACAGACCCTCTATGCAGCCGGAAAACGACATTATAAGCAATATAGTTCTTTCGGGTTCAAAGGATATTATCGGAATGACCGCCGTAAACGGCAGGATACTTTATGAGAACGGGGAATTTTTTATAGGAGAGGATATAAGGGATATTTACAGCAGAACGGAAAAGATCTGCGGCAGGATATTCGGCAGATAAGAACGGTGTTTATCCGTTTCCCGTCATATGTTCAAGCAGTATCCTTGCGGCAAGTATTATAAGGATTATGCCTCCAGCGATCTCTGCTTTCGATCTGAACCTTTTGCCGAATACCGAGCCTATCTTAACTCCGGCGGCGGAAAGCAGGAACGTGCATATTCCGATAATTGCCGCGGCGGAAAAAATATTTACCGAAAGAAATGCAAAGGTGATCCCCACAGCAAGAGCGTCAACCGCCGTTGCAAAGGCAAGCACCGCCATCGCTTTAGGGGCAAAGGAGCTGTCCGGAGCCGCTTCTCCGCTTTTCAGCGCCGCTCTTATCATATTAAAGCCTATGACTGCAAGAAGTGCAAAGGCTATCCAGTGATCGAACGCGCTTATCCTGTTTGCAAGACCCGCCGCAAGGAGGTATCCCGCTGCGGGCATTATTGCTTGAAAAACGCCGAACCATATGCCGCAGATAACAGAGTAGCGCGGCTTATAGACGGGTCCCGCAAGTCCTTTGCAGACGGATACCGCAAATGCGTCCATAGACAGCCCCACGGCTATCAGTATAATAGCGGATAATGTCATAGCTTACCGATCCTTTCATTTGAGATTGACGCTTTCCTCCGACGCTCGGATCAAAGCGTTTTTTCGTTATTCTTCCAAGCAGATTATATGCTTGACCGCAGTATATTAGAACCTGTCTTCATAAGGGATGTGTACGGATTTGCGGCAAGATTTTATCGATGACAAGGAAAAAAGCCGCACGTATGCGGGCATACAAAAAGCGCACGGGACAGAATATCCCGCGCGCTTTATTTCGGATAGCGTCAGCACACACTGATCCGTAAAATATTTATTTCTCATTCTTATCGCAGTAGGCGATACCCATGCCCACGGTGGACATATAGCATCTTCCGTATACGTTCATGTCGCCCGTGACAAATTCTCCGTTGCCGGTGCCGCCGAACATATGCATATCGTCGTTTACTCTTGTCCATGAGCCGCCCTCGTCCTCGGACATATATATTCCCGCGGTATCGCTGTCCATGGGTATTCCCCATACATAGATCACATAAGGACTGCCCTCGTTTTTGGGTTTGCCCAGACCAACGGCTTCGCAGTATTTCAGACCCTTTACAAGGGAGATCGTTTCTCCGTGATCTTCGGTTTTAAGCAGTCCGCTGCCGCCTGCGGGGATATATACCAGACCTTCTCTGTCGGGGTCGACCGCAAGACGCTTGTAATTGCTCATGGTATCGTATTTTCTTGTGAATGTTTTTCCGCCGTCGGAGCTTACGAAAAGAATGCTGTTTCCGCAGCCGTAAACATAATCTTGGTTTACGTTGTCGCCGATAAGATAGATCCCCTGACCGCCGACCATTCCTTCCACCTGCGTCCATGTTGCGCCCCAATCTTCGGTGCGGAACGAATAGTGCGAGTTGGACGGACTCCATATGAGCGCGGAACCGTCTGCGGTAAGCGCGACATTGCCTTTGTAGAATACCTTTCCGCTTTCGGGGGAATTGGTTATATCGCTCCAGGTCTTTCCGCCGTCCTTGGAATAGCAGAGCAGCATATTTGACTCGTCACCGCCTACCTTTGCCCATATATCATGATTTTGCGCGGCTATGGCAATGCTTGTGCAGGAGCCTATCTGTCGTGAATGGCGTTCTGCGGATTCAAAAATGTTCT
Source organism: Ruminococcus sp. (assembly GCA_023667165.1). Lineage (GTDB taxonomy): Bacteria > Bacillota > Clostridia > Oscillospirales > Ruminococcaceae > Huintestinicola. The sequence continues at coordinate 3,124 of JAMPAO010000176.1, forward strand.
CATGGATAAATCCGTCGAAATCGCCTATGGCGGTCACAAGAGGATAATCCTTATAGCTTATGATATCCTCGGGAACTACCTCTTCAATGCCTCTTGCGTTGAAGTAAAATTCGGGAGTTTCGTCCCAGATATTGTCGCAGGCGAAAATACCGTTGCCCGAATTGACCATTATTCTGTTCGAATTTCCGCTGTCCATCGCGAGGCAGCTACACCAGTGGATAGCCGCGTTTGATATCCAGTCCATGCCGTTTGCGGACATTGTATATTTGCCGTCGAGGCTTTCCCAGTTCCTGCCTCCGTCAGTAGTGCGGTAGAATCTGTCGCCGAATGCGCCGTTTGGCTGCTCCTGCCATACCTCGGAGGTGACGAGCAGGATATTGTCGTCGTTGTTCGGATCGATGACTATATCGCCCACCGTCCAGTTTACAACGACTATCTCTTCGCTTGTCTTATTGTCAAGGTTATATTTGTACAGCGTTCCCTGGAATGAGTTCCACGGTCCCTCGTTATTGCCGTAGGACA
>JAMPAO010000177.1 GCA_023667165.1 Ruminococcus sp.
GCAGACCGTCGGCAGCTCCTGCAGCTTTCAGATTTTTTACATAGCTGTGGTATTTCTTCATATCTTCCATCTGCTGCTTGATGTTCTCGATCGTGTAAGTGCGGGTACCGTCCTTTTCTTCGACGGAGAAAATATCGCCTACGCTCAGCAGCTTGGCTTTATATCCTGCGATATTCCCCTCCAGCTCCGACATGGCTTTTTTGTATTCCGACAGGGTGTCGGAGATGTTTCCCTTGACCGTTTCAAGCTGCTTTTTATAGCTGTCTTTCAAATCATCAAGCTGTTTTTTACGGGCTTCGTCCTGCAATTTTTTCTCTTCATCAAGCCGTTCCTGTTCCAGCTTTGCGCTTTCCTCCGCAAAATCCTGCTCATAACCGTAAAGCTCCTCGTAGTATTTCCGGTGATCCTCAAGAGAACTGTCGCCGTATTCATCAAGCAGGGCTTTTTTCTTTGCATACAGCTCCTGCTCTGAGGAGATCGCACCGACAGCATATTTGTGATCCAGCTCTTTCCAGCCATTGGAAAGCACTGCGCTAAGTTCCTCTGCCGCTGCCTGTTCGACATCTGTTCTTGAACTGATAATTTCCGCCGCAATATCGGCGGAAGTTTTTCCTGCATTGTTTATGTTTTGCTGTATGTAACGATCGGAAATTGACTTCGATTCGTTGAGCTTGCGTATGGTTTCATCATCATATTTATCAATCAAATTCCCGGTTTTTTTCAGATTGTTATCAATCATTTCATACTCGGCGTTAAGGCTTGCCTGTTCGGCTTGAAGCTCTTTCTGACGTGCGGTCTCATCGGCTGTTTTTAAGAACTTTCCTTCCAAAGCGCTCAGCTCGTCAGTGTTCTTTTTGTATCTGACGCTCCATTCTTCACGCTTTTTGATGAGATCATCATAAAATTCGGAAGCCTTTGAAAGTTTTTCAAGCCCCGTTGAGTTGGAGATGTCACTCCACTGCTCGTTCATATTTATTATGTTGTCGGTCGATTTTTGATTTTCCCCGGTAATGGAGTTCATACCGTTTCGAATAGTGTTAAGCTCGTTTGATATTGCAATCATTGAACCGACAGCGACAGCAGCAGCCGCTGCAATAGCCGCAAATGAAGCAGCAGAAGCCGCCTCTGCGCCCTTGACAGTGCTTACAAGCGAGGTCATAGTTTGATTTGCTTTTGCTTCGAGAGTAATACATGCGTTGGTGACAGATCCGGTCATAAGAGTTGAAATATTTGTAAGCGAAGGCATTACGTTTCCTGCGGCTTTCGTTATATTTCCAAGCTCGCCGGCAAATTTTACAACCTTGTCAGCGATCCATACGGATGCAAAAAGTTCAGCCGCAGTAACGACTTCAGCAGAGTGATTGCAAAGCCATTCAAGCCCGTCAATGAGTTTCGGCAAACCCTCATTTACGGAAAAATCCGCAAACTTAACAGCAAGATTTTCAATCTTTTCACCAAGTCTTTCGAGTTTATCACCCAAATCTCCTTTGAGCGCATCGTTGAACTTTCCGAGAATATCCGTTACCGCCTGCACTGCGCTTCTCATCGGACTTTCAAACTTCTCAAAAGCGGCTATCCCCACACCTTCAAGAGCGGACTGCAATGCAAGCATATCCCCCTCAAGGTTATCGGACATTGTTTCAGCCATCTGTGCCGCAGCACCGCCGCAGTCGGCAATGTATCCCGCCAGCTCGTCAAACCGCTCTGCGGAAGTTCCCAGCAGAGCGTTGACCGTTTTTAAATCGACCTTGTTAAAAATATCGCTTAGTATCTGCGACTTTTGGCTTTCGCTCAAACTGCCGAGCGCTGTGTTGAAATCAGCAAAAACGTCCGGAAGATAACGTAGATTGCCGTTAAGATCGTAAGCTGACACGCCTAAGTTTGCCATAGCCCTTGCAGCCGTATCGGTGGGTGCGGAAAGGGACAGGATAACGTTGCGCAAGGCAGTACCGCCCTCTGCGCCCTTAACTCCGTTGTCGGCGATAACGCCAAGCATGGTGTTAAGCTCGTTTACGCCGCCGGACAGGGATTTTGCCGTACCGCCCACGGTAAGGATAGCCTCGCCCAACTGTGCAACGCTTGTATTGGACTTCTGTGAGGTCTTTGCCAATCGGTCGGCAAATCCCTCCATTTCGTTCATGCCAAGTCCCAGTGCGGACATACTGTCCGTAACCATGTCCGAGGCATAGGCAAGGTCGATACCCCCTGCCGCCGCAAGGTTCAGCACGGTGGGCAATGCCGATACCGACTGTTCGGCGTCATATCCCGCAAGAGCAAGATAATTCAGAGCGTCTGCCGCTTGGGAAGCGCTGAATTTCGTTGTCGCTCCCATTTCCTTTGCGGCGGCGGACAGAGTTTTGTACTCTTCGGCGGCGGTCGTAATGCCCATAGTCGCCGCCACCTGCGACATGGACGAAGTGTAAGCCGTGCCCACATTGACAGCCGCCGCTGCCGCTCCGGTAAAAGCGGCGGTTATGGCTGCCGCAGCAGTCACAGCCGCAGTTTTTAGCCCTGTCAAGCCCTTTGTAAATCCGGAGCTGTCAAGTCCCGTATCAAAAATCAAACTGCCGTCAACAGCCATAACAAACCACCTTTCCTGTTATCCTCCCAAAAATCTCTGAGCCTGTTCTATCCTGCGCTGCTCCGTCAGCGACACGGGCAGCTCGTAAAGCTCCTGCATTTCACGGTAATGCTTTTTCATAGCGTCACTCATTTCCGAGGTATCTGCCATTCTGTAACCCACGATCTCCGAAAACTTGCAGTCATGGAGGGATCGGAAAAGCCCCTTGAATTTCCACCAGTGAAGATAATCCACTGCTATCAGGTCGATATTGTAATGCTCCAGAAATGCAGCATAAATATACGGAAAATCAACGTCGAACCGATAGGGCAGGCGGCTTTCCATAAAAATATCCGGATCATCGTCTTCCGATTTGCCGGACGGCTCGCCGCAGCGGTAAAACCATGACATAAATTCCCCCGTTTCACGGGTAAGAGGCACGTGACTGTCTGCGGGAAATATCAGTCCCGCCGCCAGAGAGCCCTTTAAGTTTTCGGGAACGTCGCCGTCTGTGAGAAGCTGCTCGTACCTCATCCACTCGCGGAAATCCGAATGAAAAATATACTCCCTGCCGTAAAGCGTAACGCTTGTGGGCAGGGTCATTTCTTTGGGCTTGATACCCGTATATCGGTTTTCGGCGTGTATTTGTCTATCACAGCTTGAGTAGCCTTGTTGCTCTCTTGGTTAAGGCACAGCCAGAATGCGGAGATCTCGTCCGTATCAATATCGGCGTCGCCCTTAAATATCCTCTCCGTTTCTTCCTCGCCGATAAACACGGCAATGCCCCGCTTTATCGCCTTGACCTGCTCCACTGCCGTCTTGGCGGCGTTGATATCCGCCTGCGCCGCCGCAACTGCGTCCACCGCTGCGGCGGTTTTTGTGGGTATGACGTAGGTCTTGCCGTATGCCTCTACTGTATTTTCCTGCTTTTTGTATTCAAATTTCATGTGTTTTCCTCCTCGTTTTCGGTTTTGGTGTCGGGTGTGAACGTTTTGGTATCAAGGTTGAATTTGCCCTTTACGCTGTCGCCTTGACCGTTAAGGTTTCCGGACATGGTCAT
>JAMPAO010000178.1 GCA_023667165.1 Ruminococcus sp.
GATATTACAGCGCAGGGATGGGTCTTGTCGGCGGTGAAGACTTTTCCCATTGTCTTGTAAAGCTGTTCCGCTTCCCTTATTTCAAGCATTCTCTCGCCGTAAGGGGGGTTGCATACCGTGACCGTGTTTTCCTCGTTTATATAATCCCGTATGTCGGCTTTGATTATCTTTACTCTTTTGCGGACTCCTGCCTTGGCGCAGTTTTCCTCCGCAAGCCTTACGCATTCTTCGTCTGCGTCGCAGCCGTAAGCGAAAAAGTCGCTGTCCCTTATAATGCAGTCCATTGCCCTTGTCCGTTCTTCCCGCCATATCTCACGGGGGATACTGTCCCATTTTTCCGCGGCAAAGGTGCGTTTGAGTCCGGGGGCGATACGCAAAGCCTTATACGCCGCTTCAATGAGGAATGTCCCGCTGCCGCAGAACGGGTCGCAGAATACGGTGTCCCGTTTTACCATGGCGATATCGACTATGCCCGCCGCAAGGGTCTCCCTGATGGGAGCGGCGTTGGAATTTTTCCTGTAGCCTCTTTTGTGAAGTCCGATCCCCGAGGTGTCCAGATATATGACCGCCTTGTCCTTTATTATATTAAAGGATAGCTGATGAACAGGTCCCGTTTCCTCAAGGAAGTTTGACCGGTAAGCCGCTCCGAGCCTGTCCGCCGCCGCCTTTTTCACTATGGACTGACAGGCGGGAACGCTTGACAGGCGGGAATTGAGAGAATGCCCTTTTACGGGAAATGCGTCCGATTTGCCTATGAAATTTTCAAGCGGGGCGGCCTTTACTCCCTCGAAAAGCTCGTCAAAGGTTCCCGCATGAAATTCAGCCAGCTTTATCTGAACCCTTTCCGCAGAGGCAAGGCAGAGATTTGCCCTTGCGATAAGATCGATCCCGCCGTCGAACTCCACTCGTCCGTCGGAAGCGGAAACGTTTTCCCCGCCTATATTTGCAGCCTCGAATTTAAGAGTTTTTTCAAGTCCGAAATGGCACGGACAGCTAAGCGTGATTTTATCCATAATTTCCTTTACCTCGATCATTGGTTCAAAAGCTCGTTGGTCAGCTCGTTGATGTCTATGTTTACCTCCGGTACGGCGATCTCCGTTTCGATGTTTTTGGGGTTGATCGAGCTTCCGCCGCATTTTGTGCATACAGGGGGAGTATTGGTCGACTTGTAGTATCCGATATTTCCCGTAGGACAGCTTCCGCTGGCGATAAGACCGGTGTTTGAGCAGTAATACAGCTCTTTTATCGTGCTGCATTCGGGAAATTCCGTTTTTGTTCCCGCGTCCGCAATATCGCCGAAAATATTTTTCCATAGCTGCGCCGTACCGTAATATGTGCCGCTTTTAACGGTCTTGTTGTTGTCGTAGCCGTACCATACGCCGCTGACATAATCGGGAGTGCAGCCGATAAAGAGCTGATCTCTCCAGTCCTGGGACGTTCCCGTTTTTCCGACCACCGGAACGTTTGTAAGCTTTGCCGCCTTACCCGTTCCGTTGGAACCTTCTATTACGGTCTGCATGAGCTTGTTCATTACATACGCCGATTCCTCGCTTATAGACTGGATAGGCGTGTACTTGTGCTGCAAAACGGTTTCTCCCGAGGGGTCAAGCACATATGTGTAAGAGGTGGGCGAGAAATATTTTCCGCCGTTTCCGAACACCTGATATGCCGCCACAAGCTCTCTTAAATATACTCCCTCCGTAAGGGCGCCCACAGACATTGGAGAAAGATCGGCGTCGTATGCCGTAAGAGTGCTGAGCTGGAATCTGTTCATAACAAAATCAAAGACCTTTGATGGTCCCGCCGCTTCCACAAGCCTTGCGGAAACGGTATTGAGAGAGCGCTGAAGAGCCTGAAAGGTAAAGAAGGATCCTCCGCTCCATACATTGCTGGCGCTGGTGGAGCTGTAGTTTGTGGGCCATTTTCTCGTATGTCCGGGATTATTTTCGTCGGGGATATCTATAGGCAGATCCATATGAATGGTCGACCAGGTTATAAGGTCGTTTTCGATCGAGTAGGAATAACCCGCGATAGGCTTGAAGCTCGAGCCTGCCTGCCTTTTTGCCATGGTTGCCCTGTTGAATATGTTTGAGCCTGCCTTTTCGCCGATGCCTCCCGCCACCGCAAGTATATTTCCGTTATAGTCCATTACTATGAACGCCGCCTGGGGAGGATCGCTGAGAACAGTGCTTGAAAAGGTGCTGTAGTCCTTGAATTTTTCCTCTATGGCATTCTGCATATCTATATCAATGGGAGTGTATATGGTATATCCGCCGTTGTACAGCATATCGCTTGCGTCGTCGAATTCTACGCCGTACAGCTTCATCAGGTCAATGGTAACGTCCCTTATTACCATATCCTCGTACCAGTTCTGAATGCCGTCCTCAGTCTTTTCGGTGCTGGGATCGTAGAAAACAAGCTCCTCGTTTACTGCGTCCTCGTACTGCTTCTGGGATATGGCTGCGTTGTTGTACATTGCCTTGAGTACGAGAAGCTGACGTTCCCTGTTAGCCTCGCGGTCGGCAAAGGGATTGAGCACCTCGGGACTTTTGGGTATGGCGGCAAGACAGGCTGCCTCCGCCAAGTCAAGCTCGGACACGTCCTTGCCGAAATATTTCATTGCCGCCGCCTGTATGCCGTTGGTGTTGCCCCCCATGCCGATACAGTTAAGGTACGCCTCCAGTATCTCGTCCTTTGTGCGGTATCTTTCCAGGTCGGAGGCGCGGAAGATCTCCCTCATCTTTCTGTCCCATCTGACAGAGTCGTCGCCCGAAACGTTCTTTACAAGCTGCTGCGTAATGGTGGAGCCGCCCTGCCGTCCGCCGTAAAGCAAGCCGTTGAGCATTTCATTGATAAACGCGCCGAAGGTACGCTTCCAGTCAACGCCGTAATGCTCGTAGAAACGCTCGTCCTCGATGTAAACGAAAGCGTCCCTTACATGCTGCGGCACCTTTTCGATAGATATGGGGATACGGTTCGCCGCTCTGCTTATGTGGGTAAGCTCCACTTCGTTGCCCTCGCTGTCATAGCCGTAGATAAAGGTGGTGTACGCCAGATCGAGGCTGTCAAGGTCGATATCTATGGGAGTGTTTTCGCGGAACTGCATTACGTATACCGTAAGAGCCGCCGCCACGATGGACACGCTTATCACCGCCACAAGTATAAGCGACAGCAGTACGGTGCCTATGACGGTAAAGGTCTTGCGAATGGGTCCCGCTTTTTTTCTGCCGCGTTTTTTCTTCCGTCCCTTGCCGGCAGGCTTGGCGTGAGCGCCGATCTCCTCCTGCGCGGGATATTTTTTATTATTGTAATTATCCAAAATTATTGCCTCCTTTTAAAGAGTTAGCCGATTTATTCCAATCATACATTTTCATTATAGCATATTCAGATGGATTTTTAAAGACTTTTTTGTAATTTTTTCACCGTCTTTATTTATCATGCGTTTTTACAGGAGCTGCGGATCCGAGCGGGGAAGAAATAAAATCAAAAACAGGAACAGGCAGCCTGCTTTCATAATTTGTTGATATATCGGGCGTATCCCACGGTAATTTCATGAGTAAACAAACTATGAACAAGATTCAGAAATCATGAATAG
>JAMPAO010000179.1 GCA_023667165.1 Ruminococcus sp.
GGAACATCAAGCAGCGCCGCCCTTATCCTGTATCCGTCAAGAACGGCTTTGTTGTACCGTACGACGTATTCGGCGTTTACGGCGGGTTCGGCACGATTTGAAGATTTAGCCTGTTCAATTCTCTTTTTTAGCAGTGCGTCAGACGGTTCAAACATATTCATAAAATATTTTTCATCTGCAGCACCTTTTTTGCCTTTTATTAAATCATAATATTGCTGTTTTAATTCCAGATGCTCTTTTCTGCTTGCATTTTCAGCTTCTTTATTAAGCTGTTCTACTGCTTTATTCCAGCGGTTACGCTCTGCCTTATCTGCGGCAAAAGTTTTTCCGTAATTTGCTTCAAAATCTTTTTCCGCAAGCATTTTAGCATTAGAATTTTCAGCACCGTACTCTAACATTTTTTCGGCAATGTATTTATCACGATTTTCTGCATTTTTTTCAACTACATCATTCCAAAAGTCTTGTTGTTGCCTTGCAATTTTCATGCGGTTAAAAGCAGTTTCTACATCATGGTTCTGGCCTTTTGTTCCTTTTCCTGCATATACAAAATTAAGATTTCCTCCTGCAGCACTTGTGAACTTCCCGTCATTTGGATCATGATACGGATTAAACCTCGTTTCGATCATCTCCTCACCGTCAGCTCTGACCTCGATAGACGTTCCGGCATAACAGGGTGTAAATCTGTCGTCAATAATGCTGACCTCAAAAATATCCAGCGCCTTTACACGCCGCCTCGGCAGATTTTCCCCGCGCCGTTCAATGACAGTATCTTTAGCCCTGAAACCGAAACTCCACCCGCGAAGCAAGCCTCTTTGAGCCTTTTCAATGACCTCGCTGTCGGTTATATCGGCTGACGCGCGCAGTCCTATACTATCCTCGTGCAGTTTCAGATTTTTCTCGGCGGTCGAACCTATCTTTCGCCTCCTGTCGTGATTTACAAGCATAGCCACATCGGGTGCGGCGCGCAAAGCCTTGCCGAACGCTCCTGACGCTATCTGTTCAACGCACTTGCCGCATTCGGGGCATATTACCGTCCTGCTGTCACGCTCCACAGCGTTCACATATCCCTCAATGTGCAGACTGCCGTCGGCTCTTATCTCAAAATCCATATTAACACTCCTATCCGAAAATATTGGAATTACGGTGCATATAATCATAGCACTCGTTCAGATATTTCTTTCCCTCTCCGTCAGCCCTGCGCAGGATCTTCAGCTTGCATGCGTCTGCAAGCAGCATACGGTAATCAAGTATATCCAGCTCGTTTATCCGGTCAAAATCAAAGCCTGTGTACTCCGCTACAATGTTTTCGCAGAAGGTGATAACGGGCAGCCGTATTTTTTCATCATCATTTTCAAAATCTGGCTTTTCGGGTATCATGAAAATATCCTTGTTCATTTCGCAGTACGCTTCCACACTTTCCCTGTAATCGCATATAAATTTTTTCAAAAGGCTTACGGGAACATTTTCCGGAAAATCCGATAACGCCTCCGCCGACTTTCTGATGTCCTTTTCACTGTCCGATACCGCCGACATCAAAAGTCGATCCCATATGCCCTTTGAGCATATGGGAACGCTTTTTACGCCAAGCGGGGGAACGGATATTTTGAAAACAGGCTTTTCAAAGGGCGAGATCATTCGCCGTCACCGCCGCTTACCGTCCATACATGACCCGCTTTGCAGTCGCAGATGAGAAGAAATTCACCCGAATCATAGAAAGGCTCAAGGGCGTAAGCGCAGGCAAAGGGCGTTACCGAATCCTGCTTCCATACGGCGTCAAAGCCGGAGGTGTTCTTGCCTATGGCAACGACCACCGTGTCGCCGTATTTTTTGTCGTCGTGCTTGAATACGATAACGTGGACAGTTTCGTCCATTCCGTCAAGACCTCCCACAAAGGTAAAGCCGAAACCCGACGCAGCGTCTGACGAATGCTTTGCAGTCGGATACTGCCTTGCGATAGTTTCGCCGTTTGCGTTGAACAGCTTGAAATTGACCGTTCCCTTTTCATCGGTGATAACGTCTATCTTCATTTCTCCAAGGTCGGATTTATCCGAAAGATTGGACGTTTCCACCTTTACCTCGTAGCCGTCCTTCAGATAGCCTATCTGATTGTCCTCGGACATGATCTTTGTTACAAAATCAATAATGTTTTGCGCCTCATCGGGTGTTATCTTTTTCACGTCGGCTACCTTCGGAAAAGCGCTTTCGGAATAATCCGCCGAATATACTTTTCCCGAGCCGTAATAGGTTTTCTTTGTCATTGCCATAATTTTTATTCCTCCAATTCTTCGCAAGTATCAAAATGATACTGTGTGTAAAACAAATCGTTTCCGCTGTCGTAGCTCATATCGCAGGAAAATTCCCCGCATTCTCTGACAGCGTTTTCAAATTTTGTTTCGCGTTCAAAATCCTCGGGATGCTTGTTTTCCCTGTAAAAAAACGTCACGTCCAGAGTGTAACGGACATAAAAAGCGCAGATGTCAGCTCCGTCAAATTTCTTTTCGGAAATGTTGTACGTCCCGAAAAAATGTCTTGACGGGACCGCTCTGTAGCTGTGCCATTGAAGCGTTCCGAAAAGCTCCTCGGCGGCGTTTATTATCTCGTCCTTTGTCATATCCCATCACCCGCCGTATAAATTCTTTTTGCCCTGAATTTTACCGTTTCGTGCCTGTATCCCACATCGTCGGCAGGGGAGATAAGCTCGTAAACTATACCCGCGCAAGCTGCACGGTACATCATAGGGACGATTTTCATCAAAGCCGGTTGATACCTGCATTCTATCGTTACAGTCAATGCCGCCTCATATCCTGCATTGGCAATAAAGAATTCATTCCCCGAAACTCCGTTGATGTACCCGTAAACGGTAATGAGATCTTCCCATTCTTTAGAATTGCCGGGGTTATCCGTGTTTTTCTGAAATGTTATGACGTTCCGGTACTTGCCTGCGTTTATCATAGATAATTCACCGATATTCCTCCCAATATCTGTTTTACCGTGGGATTTTCCCGACCGTTCGGTATTTCCGTACTTCTGTTGTCGTACATATCCATGCAAAGACAGTAAAAAGCGTGGACAACCTCCGGATAACGGTCGAGCTCGCTGTCCGAAAGTCCCGTGTATGTCCTGATGTATCCCTTTGCCGCTTCCATAATATCCTCAATAAGCGGGTCGTCATGATCATAATCCACTCTTATTGCCGGCTTTACGCTGTCTTTGCTTGCCTCGCTTAGCTTCACTTTTTACCTCCTCGCTTTCGGACGGATCGCAGGGAATAACATAACCGCACCGCAGAAGATCGGTAAGAGCCGCCCCGCAGGGCAGCTCCCGTGTTTCTCCTTTTTTCATACTGATGATTCCCGCAAACGCTCTTACGGCAGTGTATTTCATAGCTTTCACTGCACCTCGTTCTCGCCTGTGGTTTCCGGACAGAAAATTGTAACGTATGCGTCTTCGTTTACGGGTCTGCCGTCAAGCCACATAATTGAAAGAATACCCTTCATGCCATATTCCGCATATTTCTCGTTGAGTATCTGCATACTCATTTCGGGGTTGATATTTACCTTGTA
>JAMPAO010000017.1 GCA_023667165.1 Ruminococcus sp.
TGCCGTTGGTACCGGCTGCAAGCTTTGATTATATTGTACCAAAGGAGTGATTGCAAGGCTTATTTTACCATGCAATTATACATATATCCTGCTGTAATTTACAAAAAATTTATCGGCAAAAGCGTTTACGGCTTCTCTTTTCAAAGCGTTATACATTTCCTCGGCAACAGCTGTATAAACCGCACAGAACTTTTTCCCCGCTTATTTTCCACCGACAAGATTTAATGAGCTTACAAGCGATAACTGCGGAAAAAAGAGGCAGCTGCATATGCTTCGGAAAACTCCGTTCATATGCAGCTGTTTTCGTATACTTTTAACTTGTATACTTCCGCTCTTTCGGGCAGTATCCGCCTTTTTCCTGCGTTACCCCTTTTGATTAAATTACCTTGCCTTAATTTAATAAAATCACTTGACAACTCGGGCAAAACGTGTTATACTTAATCTAAAGATAAGGCGGCGGCAAGTCCGCCATATCTTTGATTTGATCTTCGCCCTGCTTATCTATCGAGCAGGGCTTTTATTTTTGCCTTTGCTTCTTCAATGTCCTTGCAACCTTCGAGGATTTCAAGTATCATTTTCAAAAACGTTTCAAGTACAAAAGAACTCATATCGTCCATCATATTCTCCTTTCCCGTCTTGCCCCGTTATTGTGATTGGTTTCCCTTTCACTATAATTATTATAACACATCTAAGCGTGTTTGTCAAGTCTTTTTTCAAAATTTCTATAAAAAATTTTTGAGCTGTCGGTTCTAACACCGACAGCTCAATTGCTTTTATTAAGGCTCTGCTTTATTATCATTTTATCGATTTACTCGGCTGCTTTCGGTATGCTCCTCAAAGTTTGTGCTACGGACGCAGGACGAGAAGGCGAGCTTATATTCCGTCACATTTACAATGCCAACAATTGCAAAAAACCCGTAAAACGCCTGTGGATAAACAGCGTTACCGACGAAGCCATAAGAGAGGGAATAAGCGCTCTGAAGCCTATGTCCGATTATGATAGTATGTATACCGCAGCATTTATAAGAGAACAGCTTGACTGGCTGATAGGAATGAATTTGTCCCGCCTTTACGGGATAAAGGACGAATATCCCCATAAAATCGGACGGGTAAAAACTCCGCTTTTAAGTATTATTGCGGAACGTGATAAGGAGATAGAAAATTTTATACCGAGTACGTCCTACAGGCTCGTTCTTGAAAACGGTGCGGAAAGCAGCGAAGAATTCCCCGACGGAGAGTCGGCAAAAGAAAAGAGAGCATTGAGCATTAACAAGACGGTTAACGTAATGGGAGCTGTCAAAACCGAAAAAACGGAAAACCGTCCTTTGCTGTACAGCCTTACATCGCTGCAAATGGACGCTAACGACCTTTACGGATTTGCGGCTGATGAAACCCTTGCGTTGGCGCAGTCTTTATACGAAAAGAAACTGCTTACATATCCAAGAACTGACAGTGAATATATTTCCGAAGATATGAAACCCGTGATAGAAAATATTATCAGAAATATCGCCGAGTCGGCGCAGGACAATTCATCCCGCTGCAAGGAACTTCTGAATACGGGTTTGAACTTTGACAAGCGCGTCGTGGATAATTCAAAAATAGACGATCATCACGCAATTGTAATAACGAATCAGTCCGCAGATAAAATTTCTCTTTCGGACAATGAAAAAAAGCTGTACGAGCTTGTAACCAACCGTCTGCTTATGTCGCTCGACAAGCCTTGTATTTACGATCAGACTGCATATGAATTTTGGTGCGAGGATATTACATATACGCTTACCGTCCAAAAGACCGTTCAATCCGGATGGAAAGCATATCTCCAGAGGTACGAGGATGAGAGCGAAGAAAAGGATATTCCCGAATATGCCGCGGGCAGTGGCTTCATTGCTGGGAACATTACAGTCAAGGAATTTACAACGCAGCCGAAAAAACATTTTACGGATAAAACGCTCTTATCGGTTATGAAAAATATTGACAACAGAATAGACGACAAGTCCTTAAAATCGGCAGTAAGTGAAAGAGGTATAGGAACAAGCGCCACAAGAGCTGAAATAATAAAGCAGCTTATTGAAGCGGAATATGTGGAAAGAAAGGGCAAACAGCTTATTTCCACGGCGTTCGGACGTGAATTTATCGACTCCCTGCCCGATAATGTGAAATCCGTTGAACGTACTGCCGAATGGGAGCAGTATTTCAATAATATTCAGAAAAAGGGAATATCTCCCGATGAACTCGTAAATGACGTTAAAACCTTTATCCGTACAACAATTGCATTTGAGAGCAGCAGGAACCGCACACCCGTACATCACGAAAATCCCAATGCCGTAAAGCGTGAACCGGCAGGCATATGCCCAAGGTGCGGCAAGGGAATTTATGAGGGAAAGCTGAATTTTTACTGCGAATCGGGCAGGGACGGCTGCGGTTTTACCCTTTGGAAAGAAAACCGAGGGATAAAAGGTACGCTTACTGCCGAGAAAGCCGCAAAACTGCTAAAAGGAGAAGCGTTGTCCTTAAAGTCGATGACAAAGGACGGAGAAGAATACACTGCCGATTACAAGCTTGAGGACACGGGAAAATACATAAATCTTGTACGTCAGAAAACCGAACGTGTAAGCATAGGGAAGTGCCCCCGCTGCCAACAACAGATATTCGAGGGCAAGAGCAGCTTTTACTGCGAATCGGGCAGGGACGGCTGCGGCTTTACCCTTTGGAAGGAGGACAACTACAACGGTGTAACGGTTACGGCGAAAAATGCCGCAGAGCTGCTGTCCAAGGGCAGGACGGTTATATCGAAAAAGACCTTGAACGGTACACAAAAGGCTGTTTACAGTCTTATTGATACAGGAAAGTATATCAATTTGGAAAAGGAGGAATAAATTGCTATGAAAAAAATCTCGTGTAATTCTGCCCGCCGTAAAAAAGATTGAGAAAATTTACAGTTTTATCAGGTTCATTTATGTTATATACCGCTATGTAATTTTTAACAATAATTTTTCTCAGTCCCATAAGCGACAGCGGTTCGGGGCAAAGAGGATACATATAGGGATTTTCAGAGGCAAGCATTATACTTTTATCAATTTCAGACATAAGAGTATCAGCCGCTTTCGGTGAAAACAGACTGCGGCTGATATAATTGAACGCTCTGTCGAGATCGTATTCAAACTGAGGAGAAAATATAACTTTATACTTCATATCTGTATTTTTCCCTCAAACGTTTGAGTACCTCCGTACCGTCAACGCCTTTTCCGTCAGATATGTCTTGAACAGACGATGAAAGCCTTGCAAGTATCTCTGCCGAAGTCATAATACCGTCATAGACTTCGCTGCTCATAATTACCATATCACTGTATCCATTTTTTGTTATAAAAACAGGCTCCGATATGCTGTGACAAAGATCTGATATCTCTGCGGTATTTCTTAGCTCTTTGATTGGTCTTATATTAGGCATTGAATGCAACCCCCTTAGTATTTTAGGCAATACCGCGCAGAGTTTGTGCATACCTTGCGCAGTATTTCCTTAATGGTCAGTATGCGAATTATGTCATAATTATAGCACGATTATGCACAAATGTCAAGTAAAAAAAGAATGGAGGAAAAAAATATGGGAATTTTCCGTGATTACATATCGGAAAACATTGATATGCAGACTATGGTTTTCAGATATTCGGTTTTAACGGACGTATTCGGCGCACGTCTGCCGGAGGAGCTGAAATGCAAAAACAGGCTGTCGGACGAACTGAAAAGGAAACTGTTGCGCAGGTCATATTCCGAACAGATAAGCAGACTTATTTTTCTGTACGGTACGGGAGTTATATCCGAGGAAGCACTTAAAAATCTTGCTCTGCATAACGATTCGGAGTTTCTTTCGGACGTGATTGAGTTTGAAAACGCAGTGCGCGAAAATGAGGGCGAAAGTGAAAACGACGTTTTGTCATACGCTCATCTGGAAAAGCTCCTGCTGCTGTGCGCCAATTCAAAAAAAAATAAAGAGCTTGGAAACATTGATATGAGATCCGCTCTTGAACTTTCCTCGTCAAATCACATCATGCTGACTAACAGCGGATTTATCAAGTGCGATCGTGAGCTTACTCAAATACTGAATAATACAGGCGAATCCTTTGGCTTTTTAGATGAGGAAAACGATCTGATACATATTGAAGAACCCCAATATATCGCTGCCGCTGTTTCGGCGAAAAAATATGATATATTATCCGATAGCGTTCCCATTGCCTTATGTCTTGAACGGCTGAAATATTATCTGTCTGTTTACGATAAGCTGTACAGCAATGAATTTACAGAGTATGCTAAAGAAAACAACATTGCCTTTGACGAGAACTTTTTATCCGAATATGAAAAATACCTGTGCGGGGTAAAGCTGTCTTTTTCGTTCAAGGCATATCCGAAGAAACGGGATATTTGCGGCGATAAAGTAAACTATTACGATTATACCGTGAACAGCGTTGAGGAAAACAGACTTGTAAGCAGCGAGCTTAACGCAGATAACGATTATACGGCGGAGATTCGCCTTGAAATTGATGAAGAACTGTGTGAAAAGGAGCTTACACAAAAGGCTTTAAGAAAATACACAAGCTCGCGTCAGCTCCTTGAAAATATGCTGATTGAGATATCTCACGGAAATAAAACGGAGATGTTCATATACAAAAACGGCAGCTTTGCGGTTGTTGATCCTTTGGAATTTCGCAGGCAGCTTTTTGATTTCAATAAAATATGGGGAATTATTCAGCTATGCTCAAGGGAAAAGAAAATACGCAAATGCGGAGATGTCATAACGCTTCCGCAGGAGTATTTGAACGAGATACCGACGGAACAGCAGATATATGCGGTAAATATGGTCAAGGAGCAGTATAAGCTGATGTATATGCGGCTTCAGAAAAATAAGCATTTGCAGACCCTTAACGATATACGGGCGCAGGCAAATGAAAATATGAAAAAAATAAACGCCGAAAAGGCGCAAAAGGAGGCTGAAAAGGCGGAGAGAACAGCGGCAAGAAATCAAGGTATTACCAAACTAAACAAAAACGGAGGAAATTGATATGAGGTTATTTATTATCGACGAACGCACAGAAGCTGAAGTGGTTATTTACGGTATTGACGGATACGAACATACCGAGAAATTTTTTTCACAGTACTTTGCGGATAAAGGCATAAAATTTTTATCCGAAGAGGAAAAGGTTAAGTACAATACTTCAGCCGACTGCGGCATTTACGATATTTGCTATGAAAAACTGGCTGAAATTATTGACGTGCTGCAAAGAACCATCGACAGCATTGCAGAGGAATACGAAAAAAGCGGCTGCGATATCGGTGAAACATACACATTTAACGGCAGATGTTATGTTGTGTAGAGTATTCCCCGACGGGAAATTTGAAAGGCGGGGTCTGTTATAGAAACTGTAATTGATCTTTCGGAAACTGAAAAAGAAAAAATCAAGCAGAACGAGCAGGAAGAGGAACTTTTCAAGAAAAATCTGCACAGCTTGATCAAGGGCGATAATAAACTTGCAAGCAAACCGCTTGTTATAGGTAAAACTCCAAATATTTTTGCGATCTGCGACAAAAGTGTAAATGCTGACAATGATTTAGTTATTACGAAAAAAATCATTGAAAAGTGTATGCGTCCCGAACTTCGTGACGAAACCGGAAAAAGATTAAAAAACAGCGGGCATTACCTTACAGAGAAGCAACTTGCAAAAGCCTTAGATAACCTAAAAAAGCCTGTTATGGTATTAAAAGGTTCTTTGGATAATACTTTTGTGGCTGTAACAGACTTTAAGGACAATAAGGGTAAAGAAATAATTATTGCCATTGAATACAATAAAGTCGGTGATGTTGGTAAAATAAACAGTGTTTCCAGTGCCTATGGTAAAGATAATTTTCCAACATACATAAAAGATAACATTAAAAAAAACAATTTAATTGCTGTAAACATAGAAAAAGCCAATAAAATGCTTCTTTCCATAGGGGTCGATTTCCCCAAGGCGAACACATTTATTAGCTTTGATAACAGTATAGCATATTCAATGACAAATGTCAATTACCCCAAAGAAAAAATTTTAGAAAATAAAGGAGATGAACGTTCTATGACAGAACAGCAAATGCTTGAACAGATCGAGGCGTTGAGAAGAGAATTTGAGGAAAAATTTTCGGGAATGGAGGAAAAATTCAACAGTCTTTCCTCCGAGGTGCAGACTATCAACAAATTTGTTGCTGCTATGACCGAAGCGCAGGGTTTTGAACAGACAATGAGCGAGATTGAAAGCGTTACAAAGCAGCTTACCGGCTGTGAGGAAGCCGTATTTTACTGCTATGACAATGCCGCCGGCAAATTCTTTTCGGGCGGTGAAGCTCACCGCAATCTGATGGATACACGGGAAATGCAGGACATTAAATCCGTATTTGACAGCGGTGAAATTATTCGTAAAGACTCTGCCGCCATGATTCCGCTAATATCCTCAAAGGGAGAAACGGTCGGTGTTATCGCTGCAGAAAAAGAAAAAGGTTTTACTGCTTCCGACCTTGAGCATTTCAAGCAGGGCAGTCAGATAGTAAGCACTGCAGAGCTTGCACTGAATAAAGAATTCGAACACCAAGGACGTGTTACAGACGAACTGACGTGACTAAAAAACCGTCAAGGCCTTAACGAATATGTTGCCGATACCGTTCGACGAAATATAAATTCGGACAAGCCGGTAAATATTGTTATGTGCGATATTGATCATTTCAAAAATATAAACGACACATACGGACACGATGCAGGAGATACTGTTCTTAAAAATATTGCACAAATACTGCAGGACGGTACACGGTCAGGCTCTGACTGTGCATTCAGAATGGGCGGAGAGGAGATGGTACTCATCCTTAACTGCGAGGCGCAGAGAGCATACGATATTGCCGAACGACTGCGGTCAGAGGTCGAAAACGCCGTACACTCCGTTACTCTGGACGGACAGGAAAAGACGATAAGCGTTACAATTTCTATGGGCGTACATCAGATGTCACCGGAAACGGAAATGACCGCCGAAAATGCAAGAGCTGTTTTTGACAGCGAGTTCAAAAAATCCGATGAACTTGTATATGCCGCAAAGGAAAGCGGCAGAAACAGAATTGTCGGAGATAATACCGAATCATATATCGAGCTTGATAATTTTATTTCCGATGAGCTTAATTTTTTCGATAATGCTCAGTCATCCGAAAACAATCCGGGAAAATACAGTATTTTCATTATGAACAACGGTATTGAAAAAGCATATTTCCGCAATGATAACACTAATGTTGATGCATTCATTAAACAACTCGCAGACATTGGAGAAAATTATCCGAATTTCAAAGGCTGTACGGAAATTTCCGAATTGGAATTTGCGCGGCTTGAACAATCGGAGAAAAATCCCCCTGCATTCTGCGCAGAGATAGACTTTAATGCCGCAGACATTACCGGAGCAGAGAAATCAAAAAACATTAGAATCTGGGATAATGATAAAATTGCAGTAACATCTCTTGAAGAAGCGCTTGCAAGCATCAGAGAAAACGGAGCTGTTGATCTTGATTATCAAAATTTTGCTGTAAACGACGTTTCTGCTGAATTAACAAGCGAGTATTCAGATCTTGCGGAGCAGCTTAATACGGTTTATGATGATTTTTCTTATCACAACAGCATTTATAACGCTGAACACATTGACTTTATGAATAAGCACGGTGAATTACCCGCTGAACTCAATTCCTCCGGGGATAGAAACACCGTATCTGAATACATAAATAATCAGCTTGAAAACGGCAGTAACCTTTCCGATAAACAAATAAGCTTCCTTACGGAATTGAAAGAGCTTATATCAGATGTCAATAAAGCAGAAAAAAACATCTCGGATTTTTTGCAGGAATGCGAAAACATAAACGACTGGGTAAAAGAGGCGCAGAATACGCTTGAAGAAAGATCGGCAGAAATTAATAACCGTTCAGAAAACAGCAGATAAATGCCGTATTCCCCGATGGGGAAGGAAAGGAAATATAATGAGCAAGTATAAACATTATACGGAAGAACAGATCCAACAGGCAAAAAATGTTGATTTATCGGATTTTGTACGAAAACACGGTTTTAAACTCCAAACCGTTGGCAGAGAAATACACGTAAAAGGCTACGGCGGGCTGTACATAAATCCCGATAAGAATATTTTCAGTATTTTTTCTCAGTCAAAAGCCGACGGATCTCCTCAAGGCGGAAAGGGTGCGCTGGCATTCTGCCAAAAGGTAATGGGAATGACATTTTCCGAAGCTATGAAAACCCTTGTAGGCGAGGCTGCGGAAATAAGGCAGTATATGGATAATGAGAATTCTAAAATCCCGAAAGAAAAGAAGATATTCAAAGCGCCCGAAAAATCCGGGAACAACAAAAGAGTTTACGCCTATCTTATAAATCAGCGCAGAATTTCTCCCAAAATAATAAACGATTTTATAAAACAGGGTGTGCTGTATCAAGGATATACCGAATCTGTCAAGGGCGGTGAAAAGACACAGCGCGAAAATGCGGTTTTCCTTCACCGGAATGAAAAAGGAATGCCTTGCGGAGCACAAATACAAGGCATAAATTCATTTTCACGGTTCAAACAGAACGTCGCTCCCGATGAAACGGACAAAGGCTTTGTTTATACTAAGGGCGAGAGTGAAAAAGCTGATACGGTTTATCTGTTTGAAGCGCCTATTGACCTTATGAGTTTTGTCGAACTGCACCCCGAGATAACAAATGCGAAATTTGTGGCAATGGGAGGACTGAAACCATCAATTGCGGATAAATACATAAGCAGCGGTGTAAATGTTGTTTCCTGCGTAGACAATGACAAGGCAGGGCAGGAATTTAATAACAGGATACTTACGGAAAAAATGCTGCAGTCACTGTCAGCAAGCTGTGATGATATCACCGCTAAAATCATTAAAGCAAGAGAACCGCCTATAACAATGCTTGAAGCCGATATCAACGGAAAAGAATGCAGCTTTTTCATATCCGAAAATGATTACAAAGACGCTGTTTCGGCAAATGCTGACATACGAAAATCGGCGTTTATATGGGTAAATAAAAGTAATTTTACTGCAAACTGCGAATGCGCCGAGGCGGGAGTAAAGGACTTTAACGACCTTTTGAAATCTGTAAAATCAGAACAAAATACAGTTTCACCGCAGGCAGAATGCATAAAGTTTATATTCGAAGCTAATGCGGTTGCCGAATGGTCGGTGCAAGCCTCGGAGAAAGCCGCAGAACGTCTTAACGAAACGCATCGGATAAATACACGGTAAAGGAATGATAAACAATGCCAAGCAGGAATACTGAAAGGACAGAGGTATTTCGCGAGTGTAAAAAATCGGCAAACTCTTATATATCACGACAAAGGTTTATTAAAGATTCCCTGCGCCGCCGTGATGGTATAAGAGAGATGATATCCGATATGGAAAGCCAACTGTCGGTGCTTAAAAGTGCAGAATCGGCACTTTCGGAGCAAATTGATAAATTAAATTGCAACATAAATAACGAAAGGAAGTATTATTGTGGAAGAAACCAATAAAAATTCTGTCGGAGTTATGACAGATGTTCCCAAGGAAAAGGACGGCATAAAAACAGCGAAGTCTAAAACAGACAAGCTGACTGCTTTGAAAATCAAACAGGAAAAAGCTGCAGCCGCCGTTGAAAAGGCAGCAAAAAAGGCAAAGGCAATAGAAGAAGCGATTGCAGCCGAACAAAGGAAACGGAGAGACAAAGATATCAAGCAGCTTGACGATATTTGCAGGAATATGAAGATTGAACTTGCCGATGTTATAGCTCTGATAGGTCAGATATCCGAAAATCAGCTTACGGTAAAGGATATATCCGAAATGATAGGAGGCAAAAAAGAAAATGGCTAAAATAACTTTGATTACAGGCGGTGCAGCAAGCGGAAAATCACGTTGGGCAATATCTCATTTTGAAGCCTGCGATAACGTTCTTTATCTGTGCGCTGCTCCTCATCTCGATAAGGAGGCAGCCGACAGAATAAAATGGGTAGGCAGAGCAAGCGGCACAAAATGGGAAATACAGACAGGCTGCCGTTTGCGATCCGCAAACATTGCAGATCATCAGTATATTATTTATGACAGTCTTGCAAGGTACACAGCCGATATGATCACAGCATTCACACGGGGATCTGACTATTCGGCTGAAAAGGAAAAACTGCAAAGGACTGTTGCGGAGGATGTTGAACATTTTATTGACAAGGTAAATGATGCTCACGGAAATCTTGTGATGATCACAAACGAAACAGGTTTTTCGGTCGCTCCCTCAAACAATAATCAGCGGGGATACCGTGAGATTTTGGGGTTTGTAAATCAGCGAACAGCTCATATGGCTTCGGATGTATATATGTCGATAAGCGGCGTTCAGATAAAAATAAAGTAAATATTCGGGAGGAAATCATATATGCACAATCACGTTATTCTTTCGGGACGTTTGACGGACGATCCCGAAATCAGACAAACGCCGTCCGGCGTATATGTATGTCCCTTTACCCTTGCTGTTCAGAGGGTATTTGACAGAAAAAAGCGGGAGCGTGAAACGGATTTTATTTACGTTGAAGCGTGGAGAAGCACCGCCGAATTTATCGCAAGGAATTTTCACAAGGGCGAGCTTATTGACATCACGGGCAGGCTTAAGGTCTCCCGTCTAAAAGACGGTGAGAACAATGTGAGATACAAAACAGTCGTTATTGCGGAAAGCGTTGACTTTGCGCCCACAAATAACCGTAAGGCAGAAAAAAAGTCCGATAAATACGGACAGGGCGAGGACATATCGGATTTTGAAGAAATAGTCGGTGACGGTTTGCCCTTTTAGAGGTCAGAAGTAAGAGGATAGAGGTTAGAAAAACAATATATATAATCTCTGTCCTCTTTTTTTCTGCTGTAATAATTTGTGCAACGGTTGCACAAACAGAAATAAACGGAGGTAAAAAACTATGGCTAATCAGATAATCGGGAACACAAACTACAAGGATATACAGGAAAAAGCATACATCAACGGCACAGCGGAGGAAGTGTCCGCACTGGCGGCGGAGCTTGAAAAAGCAGGTATCAATTTTTCGGGACGTGTAGGCTACAAATCAGCTATAACCGTTGAAGCAGCCGACAGAACGGCGGCGTTGGAAATTTTCCGCAGCCTTAAAGAAGCAGAAAGAAAAAACGCACCGCAGGAGAACACCGATAAAAATATTATTGGCAACACCGAGTACAGATACATAAAAGACAAACATTATGTCAAGGGCGATACAGAAACAATTCTCCGTGTTGCTGACCGCCTTGCCGCCGAAAACATTACTTTTTCGGGCAGAATTAACGGAGATACCGCAACGCTTACCGTAAGCGGTTCGGTAATGCAGGAAAAGGCAAAAGAATATTTTGCCGAGGAACAGAGCAGAAGCGGCAGCTTGCAGACCGCATATATACTTTCGCAGACTTCCGACAGCTTTGAGGACGGTTATTACATTTCCGAGGTAAATATTGAAACGGGTGACGAGGTTCAGCCTTATAGGAGCAGTTTCGGCGATATTCCTATGTTTCTTTCTGTTGATGAGGCTGTCCGCTATGCGGAGGGCGAGGAAATTGTTTTGTCAAATTCCGACAGTCAGCTTGAGCAGCGGCGCAGTGTTGAAATTGAAGCCGAAAAAGAAGGAGAACGTCAGCTTAACCTTTCCCGAAGCCGTGAAATAATTCCCCGTTTGCCTATGACAGACGAGGAATATGACGAATATTTTGTACTCCGTGAAAACGCCGTTGACTGGATATATTTTAACCCCGATGGATCTGACGGCGAGGGACAGTTTGTCGTGACTTCGCTGTATGAAAACGATTTGCTTGAAGCGTACAAAGCAAGAGCAAATGCGGATAACAGTAATGCGGCGCAGGACGCATTTATCGGAGTTATCGCAAACTGCGCACAGCGGCATATAAACGCAGATACTGAGGAATTTGAACGGTATGCTCTAAGCTGTATAAATGCACACAACAGGGATAATGTTATAGTGTTTGGCGGTGCTGTTGCGGAGAACGGCGAATACAATGATAATTTTGCAAGGACAATGCGCCGTCTTGAAAATCATTTTGACGAGGTGAAAAATTACAAGGACAGCCATATTACCGACAAGAGCGACAATATTTCCGTAGAGGGACATACGGGGACGTGGTATGTTATTGACAGCGAGGAAATAGAGGGCAGGAAGCTGTTTTTACTCGAACACGAGGAGTACGGCGATGAAGCGGCGAACATTATTATTGACGAAAATAATAACCTCGTTATGGAGGACGTATACAACGGCTTTGACGATTACAGAGAAAGTATGCGGGAAGATAATTTTTCTCTTTCGGAGAAACTCCTTGAACTTGCGCAAAATGAGCTTGCCAACTTTGAAAACAGTCTTGATACCGCTGAAAAAGCAAAAGAAGCGGCATATGAGCTTTCTGTCAAGAGGGATATTTTATCGTATATCGAGTACGGTCTTTCCTCCGACATTACAGACGGTGATGTGGAAAATGCCTGCCGAAATCTTATTGCCGCAGGAAGTCCTCTTGACGCATTTTATCAAGACTGGCTGAAAAACGAATACGATAACCGTATGGAAGCTATAAGAATGACAGCAGCTGATACTTTTGAGAAAAACAGCGTCGGCAGGGATTTAACGGCAACCGTTGAATGGAAACCTATCCTCGAAAGCGAAAACGAAGAAACGGGAAGAATAGAGAGTTATGGAGCAAAGGTTGACAGTAATTTTTACTGGATAACCGAAAACGAAAATCATAGGTATAACATTGAATATGACAGCGGTGCGGGAATTATCCCCATATCAGAGGACTACACCGATATTTCATCAAGAAATGAAGCCGAAGCAATGTTTGAGGATTACATTAAAGAGCGCAGGGAACGTGCAAACAGAGAAAATTCCGAAAAAAATCTCGAATTTACTGTTGTAACATTCGAGGACGACAGCGTTTACGTTATGCCGGGAGCGATTGACGACAGCAATATTGTCGGAACGGACGTGTACAAAGAAGTAATTGCAAGAAATTTTGACGTAAATAGCATTGAAGATCTGGACGAAAGCATTAAGGTGCATTATGCCGTTTACCACACGGGGGACAGCGAAATTGTTATGCCCACAGAAACGGAGCTTGCCGAAATAAAAAATACTCTTAATGATTTTATCGGCGATATTATGCCTTATCCAAGTGAAGAATCATATCTTCATCCGTGGCAAAATACCGATGATGTTTTGTATGATTTAGCCGAGCTTTGGAAAGAAAAGCACAGCAAGGAACCGCAGATTTCAGACGATTTTGACGGCAGTTTTTATCTTCTGCCCGAAAGGCTTGACCCCATAAGCCGCATAAACGGCGTAGAAAGCTATGATACTTTATCCGCAATTTCACAGGTAAAGCTCATGGGCAGTGAATGGCTTGACCCATATGACGCAGTGGTTGAAATGAACCGCAGAGGTATTGATTTGGGTGATATTAAAATGCTGAATGTAAATGTGGTTGACGAGTTTGGTAATGTCGCTCAAAAGGATATTACTCCCGAACAGTTTGCGGTTTATGAAAACAGGGCAAAAAGCGCCCCGCAGTCTTATTCGGATATTCTCCGAAATTATGCTGACCTTGTTATCGAAAAAGCAAGAGAAGCCGCTCACAAGGCAGGAGTGCCTTTCCGTGAAGCATTTGCAGATGAGGACGGCGAGGATTTTAACCCTTATATATTTGACGGAAGTATGTCCTCCGAGGATTATGAGCTTATGCACAAACTAATGTACGAGGACAATTTTGAAATCTATCAAGTCAAAAACGGTGATGAATACAGAAATAAACGTTTTGCGGGAATGTCGGAGCTTGACGGTACACCTGATATTGCCGATTATGACCTTGTTTATTCGGGCAAACTTGCCGAGCAGGATATAGCCGCTCAAAGCAAAGACGAAATACTGGAAAGCATTTATGAAAAGTTCAATAACGACCGTCCCGAAGATTTTAAAAGGCACAGTCTGTCCGTCAGCGATGTTGTTATGCTGCATAAAAACGGTGAGGACACAGCGCATTATATTGATAATGCAGGCTTTAGCAATATTCCCGAATTTCTGAAAAAAGAAGAGGAAATAAAGGAAAATTCCCAAACAGAAAATCAACTGCAAATCTCCAAAGAAGAAATCGTACACAACGCCTTTGAAAGTGTTAAAATCAATCACGAATTTTCGCCCAAAGCCGAAGAATTTCTTGACAGGGTAGAAAAACAAATCATCGTGAATAACGAGGACAATTTCGACCCGAAAATTCTTTCACTTTCTCCCTTTTTGCAGACTTACGGCAAGCCGCAGAGAATTAACGAGCAGCTTTTTGACGGCGAACTTAACGATATTATCAACGAGGTAAACGCCGCTATTATTGCACAGCAAATTCCCAACAAGGAGCTGCTGTCGGAAGATGATGTCAATAAAATCGGTGAAATATTTTCCGATCATATCCGCAGCAATTCCGTAGCTGACGTGAACGAACTGTCCGCGGAGCCTGTCGAAAAGGAAAATGCCAACGATTATATAATCACAGATGAAAATTACGGCACAGAGGGCGGAGCAAAAACACGCTTTGCAAATAATATTGAAGCAATAAAACTGCTGAAAACTATTGAAAAAGAAAATCGCATTGCTTCACCGGAGGAACAGAGTATTCTCGCCAAATATGTAGGTTGGGGCGGCATTGCCAATGCTTTTGACAGCAGCAAGCCTGATTGGAGTAAGGAATACAGCGAACTGAAAAATCTGCTTACAGATGAGGAATACAGAGCGGCAAGAGCCTCCACAATGAATGCTCATTACACCACCCCCACTGTTATAAATGCTATATATGCCGCACTGGATAATATGGGATTTAAGGGCGGCAAAATTCTTGAGCCTGCAATGGGTATCGGTAATTTTTTCGGAGCAATGCCCGAAAATATAAGAAATCATTCTGAGCTTTACGGCGTTGAACTTGACAGTATTTCGGGACGTATCGCAAAACAACTTTATCAGTCTGCTGATATACAGATCAATGGTTTTGAGAGTACGGAATTTGAGAACAGCAGCTTTGACGTGGCTGTAAGCAATGTACCTTTCGGCAGTTATAAGCTCAATGACAAAGAATATAACAAGCAAAATTTGTATATACATGATTACTTTTTTGCAAAGGCTCTCGACAAAGTGCGCCCGGGAGGAGTTGTTGCTTTTGTAACATCAAAGGGAATGGTTATTCACCTTAGTGAACCCCGCACAAACCCCGTATTTAAGCCATTTAAAAAATGGCGAAAAATACAAACCAATTAAAAATAAGCAAAAACAAACAGAAAGCACTAATCCCCGACTACTGAAAAGCAGTCGGGGATTTTTTGTTTGTCGAAAAACCAACATAAGCGTTCTTACGAAAGTCGGAACGCTTTTTATTTACGGGAGGAAAAAATTATGTCAAATAACATCGAAAATCAATACAATTTGTCACCGATAATTCAGCTTTTAAATCCAAACAACACAATTTCGGCGCACAGAATGCTGGCTCACGCAATCGGTATCAACGAAACACTGATTTATTCCGCGCTAATTTCAAAACAAACATACTATTTGGAAAATAATATGCTGCGGGACGGCTGGTTTTTCTCAACCGTTACCGACTTGCAGGAGAGTACCACGTTCGGCGCAAAGGCTCAGAAAACAGCTATAAACAATCTTGTTTCGCACGGTCTGATTGAGAGCAAGTGCAAAGGAATGCCCGCAAAACGGTATTTCCGAATTACAAATAATATGGAAATTCTCGCAAAGCTAATTGACAAGGGAACGGAAATTTGCAAAAAAATTTCCGCAAAATCGAATAAAAATTCCTGCGAAAATGCAGAAATTCTGCTTGATAATTCTTGTGAAAAAACTGAAAATTTTCTTGATGCGGAAAACGTTGAAAATGTTGAAAAGTCTATTGAAAATTCTCTTGAAGTACCGAAAAAATCCAGTACCCGCCCTGCGGCAGTAACTGACGAGGGCGCACAAAGTTCCTGCCCCTCGGCGGGAACAAGCACACGCCCCAAGGCGGTCTATACTATTAAACCTAAGTTAAATAATCTTAAGTTAAATCAATCTATCAATCAGGGCGAAGTTGAAAAAATTGATAGATTGAATTGCACTCAAATGAAATTTTCTGAAATTTTAGAAACTATCGGAATTGACTGGTTTAATCTCACGGCAAACGAGCCGATTTCGGAAAAACATTTTTTGTACTATGACGAAGATGACAGAAAAACGAAAAAATGTAAAATTCCCTATTCGCTGAAAAAAGATAAGCGGAATATGAAGTCTACACTCCGTTACCTTTGCGCTTACAGCCATTACTTCGGCGAGGGTAACGATGAAGAACGGCGTTCTTTTTGGGAAACGATTATCACATCTCTTGCGGAAATGCTTGAAAATGACAGCGTGAAAATCAGCGGCAGGACGGTTATGTACCACGAAATTATCGACCGCCTTAACGAAATTATTCGGCAAGGTTATTTATCCGAATGTTTCCTCGGCTTTGAGGAACACTGGCGGGAACTGGTTGCCGAAAAAGAAATTTCCTACCCAAAGGCGTATTTAAAATCCTGCTTGTGGAACTGGCTTTGCGATTATGAATTTGAGGATTTTAACGATTTGTCAAAATTTAAAGGAGTGTGATTTTATGAAATTTATACGTTCGCCGACTTTTAAATTTTTCGGAATTTGCATTTTTTAAAATTTATTAAAATTTCAAATTCAGCAATTTTATAAATTTCAGCTTTTATGAAAATTATAAATTTTTAAAAATATGATTGGAGGAAAATTTATGAAAAATTTAACTTTAGCAGAAATCGAAAATTTGCCGAGAGACTATCTCACGGCGCAGGAGGTTGCGTCTGTTATGGGAATTGCCTGCGTTACGCTGTACAAAAATTATGCGGAAATGCCGTTCCCCGTTCTGCGTGTCGGACGGAACTACCGCATACCGAAAAAGCCGTTTTTGATGTTTATGAAAACGGGCAGTATTAGCAATTAAATGGGTTGCAAATCGCTTTTGCAACAGGTTGAAAAATGGTTGTGTGAGGCGGTTTGCCGTATTTTAGCAAGCGTAGAAAAAGCGTCCACTTTTTCATTTAAGGCTGCCGCCCTAACACCCGCGAAAGGAGAATTTTATGAGTAAAAGGACAATTGAAAAACACATAAAATACAACGCCGAGGAATGGAAAATCGTGTCAGAAAAAGCTGCCGCGCTTGGTCAGCGAGCGGGAACTTTTATCCGCGAAGTTTCCGTTCGGGGCGTTATCAAAAATTACGATATGCAGCAGTTTAACCACCTCGTAGTGTCGTTCAATCGCATAGCCAACGAACTTAATCAAATTGCAAAAGTTGCTAATTCAACGAAATCAATTTACGCCAAAGATGTTGAAGATTTGAAAAAATCGTTTAATTATCTTAACGCGGTTTTTGAAAATTATCTCCTGCCGCTGAAAGAGGAGGTGGTCTGATTTTGGCAATCGTGAAATATATCGCCGTTCATAAATCGCCGAAAAATTTTTTGCGGTACATTATGAACGGCGACAAAACCGAGGAAATGAAACTTGTGACGGGTCTGAATTGTACAGCGGATTTGGATTTTGCTTACAATCAATTTTGCAATGTTTTTGAGAAATTTGCAAAGGAGCGTTTTTCTAAAAAATCAATAAGTAACGGAAAAGAAAAAATTCGTCTGCACCATTATATTCAATCTTTCAAACCCAGTGAAATTTCTCCCGAAACTGCACATAAAATCGGCGTTGAATGGGCGCGAAAAGTTTTCGGGGAAAATCATCAAGTGCTTGTTACCACACACGTTGACCGTCAGCATATTCATAACCATTTCGCGGTTTCGGCGTATGACCTTTACGGGAAAAAATGGTACGGTAATAAAACCTCGCTGAAATTTTGCCGTGATGTTTCGGATAAAATTTGCAAGTCGCACGAGTTGAGTATTATTGAAAATCCGACATACAAGAGCAATCAAAAATATTCGGACTGGCTTGCAAGGCAAAACGGCGTTTCCTGGAAAACGCGGCTTTGTGATGAAATTGATAAAATCGTTTTGCAGAAAGATGTGAGAACGGTTGAAGATTTGGCTGAGCAGTTGCGTGAAAAATATTATGCGGTCACGCTGAAAAAATTTTTGTCGATAAAGGTTTCGGAAAATCGCAAAGCTATCAGAAGTTACCGTTTGGGGGACGGCTATGCAATTGAGGAACTGCAATATCGGATTGAAAATAAAAATCGAGAATTGAGTTTGCAGGCTGTTGCAAAATTTCAAGGTATTCAACGGGAGTATGCTTTCTGCTTGCGGGAATTGCAGATTATGGTTTATCGGAAGTCCGATAATTCTAACAAAATTACATACCGAGAGTTGCACCAAAACGCCGAGTTGCTGACTTTTCTTTGCGACAACAAAATTCAATCCATTGCGGATTTTGAAAATGTGGTTAATGCGGCTGCCGAAAAATCAGATAGCTTGAAAAAATCACGCGACAAGTTACTGCGAGAAATTTCCGAAAAGGAAAATATTTTGAAATACGGCGCGAGGTACATTGAACTCAATAAAATTAAAATGCCGACCGCTACCCAGCTTGAGGAACTGGCGAAATACAGACACCTTGTAAAGTTTGGACTTCGTTCTGCGGACGATATTGAAGTCCACAGGCAGGAGCTTGAAAAGCTGAAATCGGAAATTTCCGAAATCGACCGCAAAATTGAAATTGCGGAAAAAGAAAAATCTGCGGCGGCGAATAATTACAAAACCTACTTGCGGCAAATGCAAAGCGATTATGACTTTATTCTCGAACGTCAGCGCAGGGACCGTGAAGAAGTTGAACAAGCCGAGCGGGAATTTCAAGTCACCAAAATTTCCGAAAATCAGAAAAGAAATTATTTTGTACGTTGATGTGCAAAGTGCGCGGAAATGTTTAAAAATTTTGTCAGGATTTACCATTGATTTATTTGTCAAAATATGCGATAATATATGTGTGAATAAATATTTGATAAATTATTAAATATTTTATTTAGACTTTTTGAAATGGAGGAATTTTTTATGTTTGAAGTCAGGAGTGAAGCCCACGGGCGGGTATTGAGCGCGGTTGAGGACGTTGTTTCCTGTTGCGAGGTGCGGGACGATTTCCGCGAGTGGAGCGATGTTGCCGGCTCGTCAATTCAGGCGTTTTTGGAGGATTTGAATGCCGAGCAGTTGGACGATACTTGTGGGGTATTTATGGAGTACATAGCCGAATGCGACGATGAAAATCTTGCGAACGGAATTAGAGACGGTTTGAGAATTTGCCTTAGTGAAATGCTTGATTATATCGGGGACGTTGGCGAAGATGATGACGAGGACGATTTTTATTCCGATTATGACAGGGAAACGGCGGCGTTGGTTTTTGAAATTAAGGCGGCTGTCGAAAAAATATAAAAACAGCAGTATCGTGAAAACGATACTGCCGCTTTTATAAAGCAATTTATTTCGGCAACTCCACCGTAATCTCCGTCCCGCGCCCAACCTCGCTTTGAACTTCAATGCTGCCGTTATGCAGCTTAACCGCGTGCTTGACGATTGAAAGCCCCAGCCCCGTACCGCCGATTTCCTTGGAATGACTTTTATCAACGCGGTAAAAACGTTCAAAAATGCGCTCCCGATATTTTTCGGGAATACCTATACCCGTGTCGGAAACCGTCAGCCGTGCCGTTTTTTCGTTACCCGCAACCGAAATTTTTACCGTCCCGCCCCTGCGGTTGTATTTTACCGCGTTGTCGCAAAGGTTGAAAATTATCTCCCGCACAAGTTGGGGAATACCGTAAATCACCGTTTCTCCGCCCTCTGCGGAAACGCTTACACCCAAAGAATTTGCCTGCGGTTCAAGGCTTGCCGCCGTTTCCTTTGCGAGGACAAAAAGGTCAATATTTTCATACCGCATATCACCCGCGCCCTCGTCCAAACGGGAAAGCTTTATAATGTCCTCCACCAAACGTATCATTCGCTGACTTTCCGCGTATATCCGCGAGGAAAAATCCCGCATATCCTCCTGCCTTGCCGTACCGTTCGCCATAAGCTCCGCGCAGCCCGAAATCGTTTGCAGCGGCGTTTTTAATTCGTGGGAAACGTTTGCGGTAAATTCCCGCCGCAGCCGCTCGGTTTTCTCCTTTTCGGTAACGTCCAAAAAAAGCAGAACCGTGCCGAAATTTTCGTCCTCGGAAATAACGGGATTTGCCGTTGTCTGATATTTTCCGCCCCGCATTTCAACAATTTTTTCGGAATGCCTGCCATCCTCCGTATTCTCCAAAACCTCCCGCAATTCGGGACTTCTGTTCACCGACAAAATAAATTCTCCAATCGGCGGATTTTCCGCACCGAGCAGACGGACGGCGGCGGGGTTAATGCTCATAATTATTTTTTTGCTGTTCAACAGCACAATTCCCTCCGCCATACCGTTTGTTACCGTTTCAAATTCCCGCTGTCTGCGCAGTAAATCGCTGCTCTGCCGTTTAATTTCTTTTTGCTGGGAACTAAGCCGCCGCAGCAGGGGCGCGATTTCGTCATAGCTTTCATTTGCAAGGGGTTCGTCCAAATTAAGAGTATTGAGGGGTTTTACGATATTTTTTGAAAGCCGCGCCGCCAGCGCAATTGACAGTATCAGAGCAAACAAAAAAATCACGCATATAGGCTGCGCCATTCCGATGATAAGCGCAAGCAGGGAATTTTGCGCCACGCTAAGCCTTATCACGGTGTCATCGGGGAGCAATTCCGCGCAGTAAAAGGAACGCACCGTAAGGGTTTCGGAATAGCGGGAGCTTTCCCCGAAGCCCTCGGAAAAAGCCTGCTTTACCTCCTCGCGCTGCAGATGATTTTCCATTTCGGAGCTGTTTTTTTCACTGTCGTAAAGCACACCGCCGTCCGCCGCAATCCAAGTAATTCTGAAACCGTCCGTTTCAAGTCCTTCAAAATATGACGCGCCCTCGTTTGTCACACCCTGCGCCGCAAGTCTTGTCTGCATACGGAGCTGACTTTTCTGCACCCCCGAAAAATAATCGTACAGCACCCACATAAAAAGCGTTGCCGAGGCGATAAAAACGCAAACCGCCGCAAGGCAAACCGAGCGGAAAATTTTCTTGGTCATAATCTCTCTCCCATTCGGTAGCCGACGCCCCGAACCGTTTCAATGTATTCTCCGCAGACGCCCAGCTTTGTCCGCAGAGTGCCTATGTGAACGTCCACGGTACGGGTCTCGCCGAGAAAATCCTCGCCCCACACCCTCTGTAAAAGGTGTTCCCGCGTGAAAACAAGCCCGGGATTTTCCATAAATAATTTCAGCATTTCATATTCTTTAAGAGTAAGCTCAACCTGCCGTCCAGCCGATGTTACAAGGTGCTTTGCCGTATTCATTTCAAGCAAGCCCCGCCGCATTGCCGAGGGCGGATTTTTCTCCGCGCGGCGCAGAACCGCCCTTACCCGCGAAACCATTTCCATCATTCCGAAGGGCTTTGCCAGATAATCGTCCGCCCCCGCGTCAAGCCCCGTTACCTTGTCGTACTCCGTACCCTTTGCCGTTGCCATAATAACGGGAATTTCCGCAAAAGACGGGTTTGCTTTCAGCCGCTTTAAAACGGAAATCCCGTCCTCCTCGGGGAGCATAATGTCCAGCATAACAAGCCTTGGAATTTGTTTTTTCAGTTCCTCAAAAAGTCCGCCGCTTTCTGAAAATCCCATTGCCTCAAACCCCGAGGCGCGGAGGGTATATATCATCAGCTCACGTATACCGCCGTCGTCCTCAACGCAGAAAATCACCGCTATCATCTCCTTTCAAACTATTATACGGCAATTTTATGTATTTTTCAACCGTTTCGCTTGTAAGTTTTATTACGCGTTTTCGTTAATCGGGTGACGTCCCGTAACGGAAAATTCCACCCATTCCGCGATATTTACCGCGTGGTCGCCGATACGCTCGAAATATTTGGCAATCATTAACAGGTCAAGAGCATATTCGCCGTCCTCGGGGTTTTCCGCAATTGTTTTTATGAGACTGTTTTTTACCCGCTTAAAGCAGTCGTCCACAACATCGTCGTATTCCTCCACGGCTTTAGCGGCGGTCAAGTCCTGCTTAACATACGCGTCAATGCTGTCCGTAACCATTTTTATTGCCGCCTGTCCCATTTTGCGTATGGGCAGATAATCGGGAGGCGTGCGCCCGTTCAGAAATGCGATAATTTCCCCTATGTCCTCCGCTTGGTCGCCTATGCGCTCCATATCGGTTATCATTTTTAACGCCGCGGAAATGTGCCGCAAATCGTTTGCCACAGGCTGCTGTTTCAAAAGCAGCTTTAAGCAGAGGCTCTCAATATCCCGCTCCTTGCGGTCTATTTCCTTTTCAGTATCGGAAATATTTTTCGCCTGCCCCATATCCCCCTCGGAGAGAGCCTTTACCGCAACGGCTATAGCCTCCTCGCAAAGGCTGCCCATAGAAATAAGCTCCTCGTTCAAAAGAGCAAGCTGTTCGTCGAAATGTGTTCTCATTATCCGAACCTCCCTGTAATATAGTCCTCGGTGCGGCTGTCCCAAGGGTTGGAGAAAAGCACCTCGGTGTCGTCGTACTCCACAAGCTCGCCCAGCAGGAAAAACGCCGTTTTGTCGGAAATTCTCACCGCCTGCTGCATATTGTGGGTCACCGTGATTATGGTGTAATTTTTCTTAAGCTCCATTACAAGCTCTTCGATTTTTGACGTGGAAATCGGGTCAAGGGCGCTTGTGGGCTCGTCCATTAAAAGGACTTTCGGCTCAACCGCCAGCGCCCTCGCGATGCACAAACGCTGCTGCTGACCGCCCGAAAGACCGAGGGCACTCTTTTTGAGCCTGTCCTTTACCTCGTCCCAAATCGCCGCCCCGCGCAGGGAACGCTCCACAATCTCATCAAGGACGGCTCGGCTTTTTATGCCGTGTATTCTCGGTCCGTAGGCGATATTGTCGTAAACGCTCATAGGGAACGGATTAGGCTTTTGAAACACCATTCCTATCTCTTTCCGCAGGAAATTCACGTCCAGCTTAGGGTCATAAATATCCGTACTGCCGTAGCGCAGCTCGCCTGTGATTTTTACGCCGTCTATCAAGTCGTTCATACGGTTGAGAGACTTTAAAAATGTGGACTTCCCGCAGCCCGACGGTCCTATCAGGGCGGTAATGCTTTTTTCGGGAATGTCTGTATTTATATCCTTTAACGCCTGCGTGTTCCCGTACCACAGGCACATATCCTTTACCGAAATTATCGTACTCATCAGTTTCTCCTTTTCTTGAACCAATATCCCGCGAAATCCGCAAGCAGGTCTATTATCAGGGTCAGTATCATTAGAATTGCGGCAATGGCAAACGCCGCGCCGAACTCGCCCTGCTCCTTTGCGTACACATAAAGGGCGACGGTGAGGGTCGAACCCGAGCTTGCAAGTCCCGCAAAAAATCCGTTCAGGACGTGGGCAAATCCCGCGGTAAAAAGCAGGGCGGCGGACTCGCCCAAAATGCGTCCCACAGAAAGAATACAGCCCGTAATTACCCCGTCAATACAGCTTGGCAGCACCACGGTGCGGATAACCGTCCACTTTCCCGCTCCAAGCCCGAACGCGCCCTCGCGGTAGCTTTGTGGGACGGTTTTAAGGCTCTCCTGCGTTGTACGCATAACCGTGGGCAAATTCATAATTACAAGGGTCAGCGCTCCCGCCGCAAGGGAGGTACGCATATTAAGAAACTGACAGAAAAACAGCATTCCCACAAGCCCGTAAATTATGGACGGTATTCCCGAAAGGGTTTCCGCCGCGTATTCTATCGCCGCCACAAGCCGCCTGTTTTTGGCGTACTCGGTAAGGTACACCGCCGCCCCCGCGCCTAAGGGTATCACGGTAACAAGGGCGGCAGTTATAATGTACAGCGTGTTCAGAATGTCGGGAAGTATCCCTATCCTGCCCGAAATATAGCTGGGCTTTGCGGATAAAAGCTCCCAAGTGATGTTGGGAAGTCCCTTTGCCAATACGTAAATTATCATAAAAGCCGTCAGTCCGCAGGTAAGGAGTACGGAAATTCCCATAAGAGCTTTCATTAAAATTATGTACGCTTTTCTTTTCGGGGAAACCCTGTCCGCCGCTTTTGCTTTTGAGCAAATTTTTTCGCGGGGTATTACAATGGTTTTTTCTGACATTATTTTTCACCGCCTTTTTTTAGAAAGAAATTAAGCGCCGCGTTTATCAGCATAATGAACAGGAACAGCACAAGGGCTATCGAAAACAAAGCCTGCTGCTGAAGTCCCGAGGAATAGGACATTTCGCTTGCCACCGCCGTGGTTAGAAAGCGGACGCTTTGAAAAAGGGAGGGCATATTCGGGGCGTTTCCCGAAACCATCATTACAGCCATTGCCTCGCCTATCGCCCTGCCGACGCCCAGCACCACAGCCGCCGCAATTCCGCTTTTTGCCGCCCTTACGGACACCTTGAAATAGGTTTCCACAGGGGTCGCCCCCAAGGCTAAGGACGCGTCCTCATATTCTTTCGGGACAGCCTCCAGCGCAGTTATGGACACCTTGATTATCGACGGCAAAATCATTACCGCCAGTACGATAATTGCCGTCAAAAGGCTTGCCCCGTCGGGAATGTCAAACACTTTACGAACGGCGGGAACAAGCACCAGCATTCCAACCAAACCGTAAACCACCGAGGGTATTCCCGCCAGCAGGCTCACCGCCGAGGAAACAACGGTTTTAACTTTGGACGGAGCGATTTTAGCAAGGTACAAAGCCGTCAAAAAGCCTATGGGTACGCCTAAAATTATCGCCCCCGCCGTTCCGTAAACGCTTGTGAGAATAAACGGCAGTATACCGTATTTAGGCTGAGCCGCCGTGGAAGCCCAAGTCCTGCCGAAAAGAAATTTTGCCAAACCGATTTTTTGTATGGCGGGAATGCCCGAAATCACCAGATAAACGGTTATCAGCAGTACGCAGCCCACCGTCAGCAGTCCCAAAATAAGAAATATGCCGTGGATAATTTTTTCAATTATTTTTTGATTTTTCATATTTACGACCATTTTCCCGTAAGGAAAAATGCGTCCTCCTTTCTAACGATGTTTTGTGTTTTTGCATTAGCAAAATTCCGAGCGGCAGCGAGGAAAACAAAACTCGCAGCTTGAAAATCGCAGATTTTCAAACTTTTCACCGTTTAATTCGCCGCAACCGCGCCCGCCTCGGAAATAAGCCGCGCCGAGCTTTCGGAGGTAGCAAAGTCAAAGAATTTCCGAGCTGCCGGGGACAGGTCCGCCCCGCTTTTCGTAACGAGAATAAAAGGTCGCTGAATTTTGTAACTGCCGTCCTTGACTGTACTTTCGGAGGGTGAAACGCCGTCCACCGAAACAGCCTTTACCGTGTCCTTTACCGAGGCAAGCGAGGCGTAGCCAACGGCGTTGGGATTGCCCGAAACCGTGGTAATAACGTCCCCCGTGGATGTAAGCTCCTGACGGTATTTGCAGCAGTCCTCTGTGCCCGTAATGCTTTCAAAGCCGTCGCGCGTTCCCGAGCCTGCCTCCCTGCCGATGAGGACTATCTCCCCCGCATTTCCGCCCACGTCCTTCCAGTCGGTAATTTTTCCCGTGTAAATATCGGCGATTTCGGACAGCGTGAGGTCTGCAACGGGGTTTTCGGGATTTACGATAAGTGCAATTCCGTCATACGCAAGAACCGTGGCGGTAAGTCCCTGCGATTTTTCTCCGTCTTTGAGTTCTCGGCTTGAAAGACCTATGTCGCAGCGCCCTTCCAAAACCGCCTGAATACCCGACCCCGAACCCGTGGGATTGTATGTAAAGGTTATCTCGGGATTTTCAGCCTCGAAAGCCTCGCCCAACGTGCCTATAACCTTTTCCATAGAGGTAGAGCCGTCCGTGGAAACATTTCCCGAAGCCGCCCTTGAACAGCCCGCCACCGATACAGCCATTGCCGCTGTTAAAAGTACGGCGGTTAATTTTTTGATTTTTTTCATAGTATCATTCTCCTTTGATTTTTTACCTTTCGGTTACGGGTATATTTTATACTATGAATATCAAATTTGTTACTGCGGGATTGTAAAATCGGTGTAAAATTTGGGGGATTTCCTTTTTTCATAAATATATCTAAAATGCTTTATTTTGTACTATATTAAAATGGCATATTTCGCAATTCACAAATAATTTACAAAAAGTTTCAGCACGTTCCATATATGAATTAAATATTAACCCAAATGTCGTTAAATGTCCTCTATTTTCTCTATTACCCTCTATTCTATGAACATTTTGTAAAATTGCCATTTTTCGACACAATTTTCTAAAAATCAAATATGTTATAATATAACAGTACCAAGAAATATTAAACAAATTTCAATCATTTACAGAACCTTGAAAATTTAATCATACAGCGGCGAGAGATACAGCTTGTACTGACGGAACACAAGCATACCCGTCTGCGGAAACGGCATATCGGAGGAACTGTAGAGCTGTATGGAAAATTCTAAAATGCAAAAACTTGCATTTTCTCTTATGATTATTTTAAATTCTTATGACTTTTATTCTCGTTTAATTTTGAGAATTATTCTATATGATTTATGTTTACCAAAAATTTAAAAATTAACCCATATTAGGAGGTATAAGAATATGGAAAAATCAAAAGAGTTCGTAAAAACTCAGACCATAGGCAAAACCACTTACATAATTACTTCACTTTTTAATGGTGACAACACGGGAACAGTTACACAAAAATTAAAGAGAATAATTGAAGAAAAAATCGTAAAATCGCCCTTAAAAGATGATGAAAATAATTGACGCGGCAGGCAGAATGTGCTATAATGCTTATAGTGCTTCTGTTTGTTTAACAAATCTTTTTGAGATATGGAGGTACTCATATGAACAGGTTAAACAACACAGAAAATAAATTCGCCGTGACCGCTTTGTATGCACGTCTTTCAAAGGACGATATGCTTGACGGCGAGAGCAATTCAATTACTAATCAGAAAGAAATTCTGAAAAAATACGCTGACGAACACGGTTTCCTTAACACTCGTTTTTATTTGGATGACGGCATTTCCGGCACTACCTTTGAACGTGAGGGATTTCAGCATATGATTTCCGACATCAAAAAGGGCGAAGTCAAGGCTGTCATTGTCAAAGACCAGTCCCGTCTGGGACGTGACCATATTGCAACAGGTTACTATATGGAAATTTTCTTTCCAAACTATGATGTTCGCTTTGTTGCCATTTATGACAACTATGACAGCGAAATCGGAGATAATGAATTTGCGCCGTTCAAGAACATATTTAACGAGTTTTACGCCCGTGACTGTTCCAAAAAAATCAAAGCTGTTCTGCACAGCAAGGGCGAAGCGGGGCAGATAATGTCTCCCAAATCTGTTTACGGTTACAAAAAAAACCCAAACGATAAAAAGCACTGGCTTGTAGATGACGAGGCAGCAGAGGTAGTACGCTTAATTTTCGACCTTTATGTCAACGGCTACGGTACGAAAAAAATCGCATATTATCTTGAGGAACATAAAATTTTTTCGCCAACTCATTATTACCATAACAAAGGTATGCCGCATAGCGCTAAATTAAATGATAATCCTTTTAAATGGGACTATGCCACTATCGAAAAAATTTTAAAACGCCAAGAATACATTGGCAATGTGGTTAATTTTAAGACTTGCAAAAAATCCTACAAAAATCACAAGGTTGTAAAAAATCCCGATGAAAAACGTCTTATTTTCAAGGGTGTGAATGAGCCGATAATTTCCGAGGACGTATGGAATAAAGCTCAGGCATTGATTGAAAAACGCAGGAGAGTTCCAATTGAGAGAGAACCCGATTTATTTCAAGGATACCTTGTTTGTGCCGATTGTGGGGGGAAGCTGTACATACGCCGTGCTAAAGGAAAGAAGGACTGTTATATTTGCGGCAGTTATGCTAAAAACACCAAAAAATGCAGCACACACATTGTGTCTTGTGACGATTTATGTGAGCTTGTATTGACAAGTCTCAGAGAAGTGGTATTTTCGGCTCAGCTTGATAAAAAGCAGTTTGCCGAAAGTTTACGTCAAAAATTAAGCATTGACAGCAAAAGTGAGATGAAAAAAATTGTTAAGGAAACCGAGAAAATGAAATCAAGGACGGCAAGCCTTAACAAAATAATTCATCAGCTTTTTGAGGACAGAGTAGACGGGAAAATTTCCGAGGAGCGATATTTGGAGATGCTTTCGACATACGAAAGTGAGCAAGCGGAAATCAAAGCCAAAATTGCGGAATATGAAGAGAAAATATCTGCCGATAATTCCTCAAAAAATGACATTGAAAGATTTATAAAGCTTGTCAGCAAGCACAGCGAAATCGAAGAATTAACGCCCTCAATTCTTTCGGAGTTTGTTGAGGAAATCCGAGTACATCAAGCCGAAAAAACCGAAAACGGCAAGGTTCAAGCTGTTGATATTGTTTACAGAGGTGTTGGTGTTTTGAATTGAGAATAAGTTTCACTTAGGAGATTAATCAAACAATGGATAAAGATAATCCCTATGTACGCAAATATCTTGCCGAGCGTGCAGAACTGCTTGGAGCAATACGTCTGCCCGGAGGCAAGGACGGTGCATTTAAGGATAATGCGGGTACAGAAGTTACCAGTGATATTATCTTTCTGCAAAAGCGTGAAAATCCAATAAGTATTGAGGAAAATTCTCCCGAATGGATATACAAGGGTATTTTGTCAAATGGTATCGCTGTTAATAAGTATTTTGCGGATCACCCCGAAATGATACTTGGCGAAATGGTAGAGGGCAACAAGCTATACGGAAATCAAGCAGGCGCTTCTATGTGTATGCCTATAGATGGAGCAGATCTTAAACAACAGCTTGCCGAGGCTGTAAAAAATATTTCCGGTACATACAGACAGGCTGATGCCGATAAAGAAAATTCCCCAGTGGGGAAGAAGTCCGAAGCACTGAATGAAATTCCTTGTCCTCCGAATACACCTAAATACAGTTTTTCAGTGCAGGATGATATTTTATATTATCATAAATCGGGAAATACAATGGAAAAATACAATGCTCCTGCAAAAAATATCGAATGTATAAAAGCAATGACACAACTTCGTGACAGTGTACATAATCTTTTAGAATTGCAGCTTGACAATATAAACGGCAGTCTTGAAACAGCAATAACCGAGGCACAGGAAAATCTGAATAAGCAATACGATGATTTTTCAAAGCGATTTGGTCTTGTCGGCAGTGCAGAAAATAAAAAATTATTCCGTGATGATAACGGCTACCACCTCATCAAATCTCTTGAAAAACTTGACAAGGACGGTAACTTTATAGGTAAAGCGGATATTTTCTTTCAAAAAACTGTCAGTCCGAAGATTATCGTTGACCACTGCGACAATGCAAACGACGCTCTTATTCTTTCTCTTTCTGAAAAATGCAGAGTTGATCTTGAATATATGTCTGTACTAACAGGTAAAACAGAGGACGTTATTATCGCAGAGCTGGGAAATAAAATTTATCAAAATCCGCAAAAACAAATGCGTTGGGAGAGTGCAGACGAATATCTTACAGGCAATGTGCGCAGTAAGCTCGCCGCTGCCGAAACTCTTGGACTGGAACGTAATGCAGAAGCCCTCAGAGCAGTAATTCCCGAAAAAATAAATGCGGCGGATATTTCCGTTAAACTGGGTTCTGCGTGGGTTGATCCTGATTACATAAGGCAGTTTATTGCGGAAACCTTAAAACCTGATTATCAGACATCCAAACGTATAGATGTCAGGTACAGTGAAGCTACAGACAAGTGGAAAGTTGACGGATATAAAAGCGCATATTCTAACACCCTTGCCACCGAAACATACGGCACGGCTGACATGAACGCCTATGAAATCATTGAGGCTACTCTTAATATGAAAAAGGCCGAGGTAAGAGAGCGTGTAAAAGACAGCTATGGAAGAGACGTCCGTGACGAAAAGGGCAGATATATTTATGTGACAAATCAAGAAAAGACAATGGTTGTGCAAGCAAAGCAGGACGAGCTGAAAAGAAAATTTTCCGAGTGGATATTTGCCGATCCTGTACGCAGGGAAACACTCGAAAGTCTTTACAATGAGAAATTCAACTCTGTCCGCCTCCGTGAATATGACGGCAGTAACTTGAATTTTGTGGGAATGAACGCTGCCATTACTCTTAAAGATCATCAGAAAAATGCTGTTGCACGTGATCTGTACAGCGAGGGAAATACTCTGCTTGCTCATGAGGTAGGCGCAGGCAAGACTTTTGAGATGATAGCCATTGCAATGGAGGGTAAGCGTTTAGGACTGCACAGTAAATCTCTTATTGCCGTACCCAACGCTCTTACAGAGCAATGGGGAGATTCTTTTCGCATACTTTATCCAAATGCCAATGTTCTTGTGGCTACCGAAAAGGATTTTAAGAAAGAAAATCGCCGTGATCTGTTTGCTAAGATAGCAACGGGCGACTGGGACGCTGTTATTATCGGTCATAGTCAGCTTGATATGATACATTTGTCAAAGGAACGTGAGCTTGATACCCTCTATGCGGAGGTAGACAAGCTGCAGACTGCTCTCGAAGAAATGCTTGACGAAAACGGCAAAAGAACATT
Source organism: Ruminococcus sp. (assembly GCA_023667165.1). Lineage (GTDB taxonomy): Bacteria > Bacillota > Clostridia > Oscillospirales > Ruminococcaceae > Huintestinicola. The sequence goes on from JAMPAO010000017.1 coordinate 30,754, forward strand.
TTCGGTAAAGCAAGTTGAAAAATCAATAAAATCATATGAAGGGAAAATAGAAAAGCTGTTATCTAAAACAGCCGAAGACGATACGCTGTGTTTCGAGAAGCTGGGAATTGACAAAATGTTTATTGACGAATCACAGAATTACAAAAATCTCGATACGCCTACCAAAATGCAGAACGTATCGGGAATTGGCAGCGGCGGCAGCGGAAAATCTATGCAGCTGCTGATGAAGTGCAAGTATCTTGATGAAATAACAGGAGGCAAGGGAACGGTTTTCGCTTCGGGAACGCCCGTCCTCACACCTTAACACCGGTCATACAAGCCGCAAAAGCGGCATTTTTTAAATACTGAATTTAATTTCAATTCCTGTTTCGTCCGAAACAATAACGGTATCAATCATAGTAACGGCAATTTCGTGTTTCTCTTGAAC
>JAMPAO010000180.1 GCA_023667165.1 Ruminococcus sp.
CGCTCCGCCGCCTCGTCGATTATCACCGACTTATCGAAAACTATCTCGGTCTTGGCGTCCTCCGTAACGCCCCACCCGCAGAAACGGTTTCCTATGCTTATGACCGAACGGATAAGGGACTGCAAAAACTGCGTTACCGAAGCGTAATGCTTGTGTGCGTTCTGTATCAGATCCTGCTTGTCCCCCGTGTACTGGGTCGCCGTTACAACGCTGCCGGAATTAAACTGATAATGCTTGTTGCCCAGACCGCAGAGAAAGGCAAGATAATCAAGGCTCGCCTGTATGCCCTTTGTGTTTTCCTCCACTCTCAGCAGGGGATTGAACTCTTGAATAAACTTGCCGCCGTTTGAATTGGCGGGGTTTATGCTGTCCGGCTCCACCATCACAAAAAGCTGCTGACCCACATCGTCGGGAGCGACCGTTTCTCCGTTTCCGGTAATGGCGGTAAGATCCTTGAGCATAAATACCTTTTTCCCGCCCAGCTCAAAATCCTTGCAGAAATTGTTGAAATTAAGGTCAACGCTTTTGAGTGCGTCGATCGCGCTGTGGAGCACGGATATCCCCATGCCTCCCGAATTCGGCAGAGTGTTTACGATATTGGGCGTTATCAGCGCAAACCACGGTACTTCCGAGCCTGTTTCAAACCGTTCGGTCATTCCCTCCGGCAGCGCCTGCGGTATCATTCCCCCCGAACCCGTATCGAACCAATGATTATGTATGACGTACCGACCGCCCTCCAGCATATGCGCCTCTATCAGCAGATATTTTCTGCCTCTGCGGATATGCTCGGAAACAAACGCCGCCTCGGTTATCCTGCCGTTCTCGCAGCTTATGGGGATAATGTAATCGGCGGACATAAAGCACAGCCGTATGACGGTATCCCTGCTGCTTTTGATTTTTCCTTTTTCTGTAATATCGGCGTTTTCAAGCCTTAAGGTCACAGCTCCCGTTCCCGTGGCAAATGCCTGCTCTATGAGCCTGTTGCAGCGCATACGAAAATCGTTTGACCCGAAAACGCCGCCGTTTTCCATGCGCCCCTGCACATATCGGGAAGCGTTTTCATCGGATATCTTAAATCGGGTCTTGTCGTTGAGGAGCAGGGAAGCCCAGTCCTCGCATATCTTCTTGCCCATTTTAAGGGTGTAAAAATCCCGTGAAAAGGTTTTTATTCCGTTGCTGAAGCTAAAGCGGTGGAACGGTCGGTGATACCCTTTCCACCAGTCCGTCCATATATCCACGGCGGAGTAAAACGACGTGTCGGTCAGGCAGCCGTAATTTTTTCTTACAAATTCAAGGGCATTGCTGTTCAAGGTCGTATCTCCTTTCGGTTATTAGTATATATATTGAAACGGTCGATAAAGCTGCTGAAGGAATACTCCAGAGCGTCCGCCGTGTCTATGTCAAAGGTGCCGTCGTCAAGACGAATATCCTTTGACGGGTCTTTGCTGTCCCAAACCTGCGTCTGCAAAGACCCGATAACGTTTTTGCATTCCCTGTAAACATGAAAACGCCCCTGCGTCATAAGACCGTTAAGGGCGTATATCCTTTCGGTTATCCTGCCTTTGAAGCAGTCGCAGACAATAACGGGCAGCCTTGCTTTGTTTACGGCTATCCGTATGCCGTTTATGAGGGTCTGCGCCTCGTTGTCGCAGAAACAGAATTTTATCTGCGTTCTCGGATACTCCGACCGCAGATAAATGATAAAATCTATCAGCTCACGGTTTAGCCTGTCCGGGTCTATCGTACCCTTGCCGCCCTGCATTTTATGGTCGGCTATTATTGTCATACCCGCATATTTCGGTTCAACGGCATTCGCCACAAAGGTGGTTGCGGAGCTGTTCCCTCCGAAGTCTACGCCTATGGTTATCATCATAATGTTTTTAGGCTTAACGTCCGTGATGAACCTCTCCGGAGCGTCCGCAAAGGTCTGAAAAACAAGTCCCTCGGCAGCGCACCGTTCTCCGAGTATTTTTCTGCGGTATTCCACAGCAGCAGGGTCGTACTGTGAGATAAACTCCTCTCTTGCCTCATCGGAAATATTGATATTGTCGTAAATGGTAAAAAGGCGGTAGTTATACCCTCCTCTCAGCTCGCCCTTTTCGGCTCTTTCACGGTAAACGTCCAGATATTTGGTATAAATCTGAGCAAAAGGACTTCCGGGATTTAAGTCCCAGAAAATTTTCCGCCGTTTTGCCGCCGCTTGACGGGTGATCGCCTCGTTTATAGTTTCCTCGTGGTGGAGATCTATCTCGGTGGCTATCCACATTCCAAAGGACATTCCTCGGAATTTCTTGTAGCTGTCAGCCTTTGCTCCGCCCACAAACATGACAATGCGCTCACGGTATCCCGTAAACTGTCCTCTGATAATAAGAGCCTCGTTGCCTCTGTATTTTCCCCATTTGCACTGCCCTCGGAAATAGTGTTCAATGCCGAAACCGTTGCAGTCGCCTATTATCAGCTTTGCCGTCGGAGCGGTGGAAGCAGTGGCAAGGTGCAGCTTGTCGGGAGTGCTCCGCAGCTCATGGCAAAAGGCTATCACATTATCAACGGTCTTTCCCGCTCTGACCGCACCCTCCGCAATGTTGTACACGCATTCACGGCAGTTCCTTATGTATTCGATATGCTTTTCCCCGAATTTATACGGTATCGTCTTTTTCATTGCCATATACAGCCGCCTCCGTTTCGGACAGATCTTCTATTTCAACTTCCGTTACAGGCTTGTCGGAATATTTATCGGGCATACGGTTTTTAAGGTAAAATTTCAGCGCGCTGACGTTTCCGTTTACCGCCGCCGACATCAGAGCCGTCTCGGCTTCTGCGTTTATGGCGTTTTCGTTTTCCCTGATAAATTTTCCGATATCGTTCTGCCTTTTGGAAAATTCCTTTATCATAATTCTGCGTTTTTTTCCGTCCGGTTCTTTTTTCAGCTCGGCAATGAAATCGGAAACCGTCTGAACGGAAGAATTTTTCTGACAGTCATTTACCGCCGCCGCCAGATCGGCAAGAGCTTTTTTCCTCTTGTTCATGCGCTCACCTCCGTAAACGAAATATACGCCCTTTTAAGGAGATTTGTATTTATCGGTGTAATTTCCCGACCGACACATTAAAACGCCTGTAAAACGGCATAAAACGGGGCTGTGAGCGATACAGAAAATCATATCGCCCACAACCGACGGAAACGCCCTTTTAAGACGTTTAGTTTTTCATAGTGTAATTTCACGGACAGTGCAGAAAAATCAAATCTAAAAGGCATTTTAACGCCGTTAAAAGGGTACGGCTCTTCTTACTTCTTACCTCTTAAATTCTAACGTCTAAAAGGGTATGCTTCGCCATTCGGCTCATGGGAAATTTCCCCGTCCGTGAACTTAAAAATATGACCGTGTAATATTTCCTGCGGGAACGGTATCAACCGCATAAATCATCACACTTGTTGTAACGCCTGCCTGCGGGGGCACCCCGCTGTAAACTCAACGCCCACGCTTGTCCGGTGTACCCTGCCGCCGAAATATATCTCCAGCAGCGCACGTTTTTTACGGATATTGTAACCT
>JAMPAO010000181.1 GCA_023667165.1 Ruminococcus sp.
TCCGCAGGAATACTTGGTGTATTACAAGGAAAACGGACAAAGCATGACAACAAAAAGGCAAGTCAGGCGGTGCTTCGGAGGTTTCCGAGGAGGTCTAATGTTTCTCCCCCGCCCGGCAGCCGTTTATAACCGCAGAGGATGACACCCGCCTCGTTCAGCGGCGGGTGTCATCTGCATTCAGTGGAGGATTGTACCCCCACTGAATGCGGCGTGCACAGCACGCCCTCTGCTTGTTGAAAGCAGAGCTTTGAATAATTTGAGACAACGGGATAAAAAAGACAGACCGTTTGAAGTTACCGACCGCTTGATATATGACGGCTTTTCACGGTGCATATGCCGTTATTGAAAAATTAACATTTAACTGCCGTTATCTGCCTTGATTTGCAGCGTGCGATATGTTATAATGATACATTATCATTCGGAAAGGAATGCTTAAAAATGGAACATCAGAAAATAATAGTTATGGATTTCGGCGGACAGTACAATCAGCTTATTGCAAGACGGGTAAGAGAATGCGGAGTTTACTGCGAGGTAAAGTCCTGCAAGACCTCTCTCGATGAAATAAAGTCGGCGGCTCCTGCGGGAATTATTTTTACCGGAGGACCCAACAGCGTTTATCTGAACGATTCTCCTTTGATCGGGAAAGAAATTTTCGAGCTGGGTATCCCCGTGCTGGGGATATGCTACGGCTGCCATCTTATGGCGCACATACTGGGGGGACGCGTTACGCAGGCTCCCGTCAGCGAATACGGCAAGACGGAAACATTTTACGATACATCGTCGCTGCTCTTTGACGGTCTGCCGGAGAGGGAAATATCCTGGATGAGCCACGGAGATTACATAGAAGCTCTTCCCGACGGCTTTTCTTCCTGCGCTCATACCGAAAACTGCCCCGCCGCGGCTATGGAATTTCCCGAAAAAAAGCTTTACGGCATACAGTTTCACCCCGAGGTCAACCACAGCGTGAACGGCACGGAAATGCTCCGAAATTTCCTTTACAAGGTCTGCGGCTGCACAGGCGACTGGACTATGGAGGATTACGCAAAAACCGCAATATCGGATATTCGTGAAAAAGTGGGCGACGGCAAGGTGCTTCTTGCTCTTTCGGGAGGCGTTGACAGTTCCGTGGCGGCGGCTTTGCTGGCAAAGGCAGTGGGAGATAAGCTGACCTGCATTTTCGTCGATCACGGATTTATGAGAAAGCACGAGGGCGACGAGGTGGAGAACGCCTTTGAGGGATGGGGAATTAATTTTATCCGCGTAAACGCCAAGGAGCAGTTTATGGCTCGGCTTAAAGGCGTTTCCGATCCCGAAACGAAGCGGAAACGAATAGGCGAGGAATTTATCAGGGTCTTTGAGGCTGAGGCAAAGAAAATAGGAAAAGTGGATTTCCTTGTACAGGGAACGATATATCCCGATATAATAGAAAGCGGTGCGGGCGACGCTGCCGTTATCAAGTCACATCATAATGTGGGAGGACTTCCGGAGCATGTGGATTTTAAGGAGATAATAGAGCCGCTTCGGCTGCTGTTTAAGGACGAGGTGCGCGCTTTGGGACATGAGCTGGGTCTTTCCGACGTTCTGGTAAACCGTCAGCCGTTTCCGGGTCCCGGACTTGCCATAAGAATAATCGGAGAGATAACCGATGAAAAGCTGATCATTTTACAGGACGCAGACTGTATTTTCCGTGAGGAAATTGCCAAAGCGGGACTTGATACAAGCATACACCAGTATTTCGCCGTACTTACGAATATGCGCTCCGTGGGAGTTATGGGCGACGGACGGACATATGACTACACTCTTGCGCTCAGAGCCGTCACCACTACGGATTTTATGACTGCCGATTTTGCAAAAATACCTTACGATGTTCTGGAAAATATTTCGGCAAGGATCGTAAACGAGGTGAGCTGCGTTAACAGAGTCGTGTATGACGTTACTACTAAGCCTCCGGCTACTATTGAGTGGGAATGACTTGAAAAATCCCCGCAAACCCTGTTAAAATACGGTTTTGCGGGGATTTATAATTCTTTTTGAGTACAGATTGAGTACAAAATTATGCAGCCAATTTGTAGCCAAAGCGTTTTACCTCGCCCCCTTATTATGCCCCTCATCAATAATATAAGCCAGTCCATACCCGTCTAAATGCTTGTCGAGGATTTCCTCGAAGTCAAGTCCAACCTTGTCGGCAATGTATTCTCCGACTTCGTATGTTTTTTTGTATAATTCATCGTTTGTCTTATTCTGATTTGCAAGGCTTTGAATTTCCTCATCTTTTTGGTTTATGGAGCGTTTTTTAACTTCCAAATCATATTCCAACGCCTTTATACGTTCCGACAATTCGCCGTTTTGTTTCTTGACTGTTTGCAACTCGCGGAGCTGACTTTTCAGCTTGCCTATTTCCTGCTCTTGCTCTTTAACGCAGCTTTTTAAATCATTCCTGTCGCTGTTAAGCCACTCCACGGTTTCACTTTTATTTTTCAGTTTTTCCTGCAATTCTCCGATTTTTTCATTCATAGTATTTTTAAAATCTTCCTTAAGCTGATTTTTTTCGGAAATAAGTCGTTGAACATATGGGAAGTGTTCGGCATAAAATTCCCGCATTTGTGTGGCATAAACATCTGCTTCATTCTTTATGGCGGCAGCCTCGGCAGTTGCCTGTTGAAGTTGCTGCTCGGCTTGCCGCTCCCTTTTCATTGCTTTGGTGACGTTTGTCGCTAATTTATTCTCCAATTCTCTCATTTTGGCAAATTTATTGTATAATTCCGCGTTATCCTGCTGATTTTTAGCGGACATTACAGCCGCAGCCTTAGCAAGTTTCTGCACTTCCTCAATTTCCGCAGGCGAATACAGCAGCTTGTCTCTGTTTTCCTTACCGACCAACATTTTCGCCGCCACAGGTACGGGAGTACCCTCTATAACGTTTTGCGGTTCGGTTTGCAGGAAATCCTCCACCAATGATTTATAGGGTAGCAGTTCCCATTCCATTTGCTTTTTTGCCGTTTCTTTCAGTTGCTGATATTCAGCCTTGCTTAAATGCTCTCTGCCGTTAGTGACACCTTGCGTATTTTGATATACATTAATTCCCAATTCGTTACATATGTTAATAAGTGCCTTACGTTCGCTGTCTTGCCATGCAATCTGGGCGGTTTTGCGTACATTTTCGCTTTTAAAACCCTGTTGCTGCAACGCCTTGTCAAGACTGTTTTGCAGTTTCATACCTCGCGTACATTCCGCAACAGGTATATAATCAATGTGCATATGTACCGTACCGTCAGGCTCATCGGCGTGAATATACGCCCCGATAAGTTTCAAGTTTGGGTTGCGCCGTTCCCAATCTTTAGCAAATTGTATCAACGCCTCCTTTTCAAGTTCGGCATTATTGCCCGTATCGTCCTTATCGCCAATTTGAACAATGCACTCATAAACAATATGCTTTCGCTTGTACTGTCTCATTTT
>JAMPAO010000182.1 GCA_023667165.1 Ruminococcus sp.
GCATCATGCTTCGCCCATTTTCCTTGCAATACAGCAAGTATTCCTGCGGAAAATGGACTTTGCCTGATACAAAAAATCCTGCGTCATTCAGTATTTTTCCAGTTTCCGAGGAGGTCTTTTCTGCATTTCCGTTATAAAATTACAGCATATAATCGTAAATAAGCCACTTTCCCCCTTGAAACCGCATATAAAATACCATTGTTTCCGATATGCTCATACCGCTGCAATAGAAATCCACGTCCGCCGTACATTCCCAGTTGTCTATGCCGCCGCGCATTTTGTGTTCGGTTATCTTTACGCTTGAGGAAACTATATCGGTGCTTTCAAGCTCCGCAAATGCCTGATAATTCCTGAAACGATCCAGACAAAGCTCCTTGAATTCGCTTTTGTCCAACGTAAGCTCGCCGGAATATTCCTCATATACGGCGGGATCGAATAATCTTTCATAGCTTTTTAAGTCGCCCGAACCCAAAGCGGCACAAAACTTCTCCGCCGTCCTGGTCTGTCCGCCTATGAACCACGAAACGAACAGAACTGTTATCAGCAGTATTCCCGTAAATACGGCGAAAATTTTCCCCGCTGTTTTTGTGCCGCTTGATTTTTTACTCATAAATATTCTCCAAGATAATTATTCGTTTTTGAGTATAGCGCCCTGCGCTCCGGAGGTAACAAGTGAAGCGTATCTCTTGAGATAACCCTTAAGCTCCTTTTTCTTCGGAGTAAACTCCGCCATTCTGCGGTTTATCTCTTCTTCGTCAACGTCAAGACTAAGGGTGTAGTTGGGGATATCCACCGTTATCATATCACCGTCCTTGACGATACCTATTATCCCGCCGACAGCCGCCTCGGGAGATACGTGACCTATAGCCGCTCCTCTCGACGCTCCGGAAAAACGTCCGTCGGTAATAAGGGCGACGTCGCTGCCAAGACCCATTCCCATTATTGCGGAAGTGGGGTTGAGCATTTCACGCATTCCCGGACCTCCCTTAGGACCCTCATATCTTATCACGACCACATCTCCCTTGACGATCTTTCCGCCGAGTATAGCCGCCTGAGCGTCCTCCTCACAGTCGAACACCTTTGCGGGACCCGTATGTTTGAGCATTTCGGGAGCTACTGCGCTGCGCTTTACAACACAGCCGTCCTTTGCAAGATTTCCTCTCAGTACCGCAATACCGCCCGTTTCACTGTACGGGTCGTCGATAGGTCTGATAATGTCCGTATCCTTGTTTATGCAGTCCGATATATTTTCGCCTACGGTCTTTCCCGTAACGGTCATAAGGTCGGTGTGAATAAGGTTTTTCTTTGAAAGCTCGTTCATTACCGCGTAAACGCCGCCCGCTTCGTTCAGATCCTCCATATAAGCGTGACCTGCGGGGGCAAGATGACAAAGATTGGGAGTTTTTGCGCTCATTTCGTTGGCGATGTCAAGGTTTATCTCTATGCCGCATTCATGGGCGATAGCGGGGAGGTGGAGCATACTGTTTGTGGAGCAGCCCAAAGCCATATCCACCGTAAGAGCGTTCATGAACGCCTTTTCGGTCATAATGTCCAAAGGACGGATATTTTTCCTGTAAAGCTCCATTACCTGCATTCCCGCCTGCTTTGCAAGCCTTATCCTTTCCGAATAAACGGCGGGGATAGTGCCGTTGCCCTTAAGTCCCATTCCCAGAACCTCCGTAAGGCAGTTCATGGAGTTGGCTGTGTACATTCCCGAGCAGCTTCCGCAGGTAGGACAGGCTTTGTTTTCGTATTCCTCAAACTCGCTCTCGTCTATCTTTCCCGAAGTGTATGCTCCTACCGCCTCAAACATACTGGAAAGGGAAGTCTTGCTGCCCTTTACATGACCTGCAAGCATCGGACCGCCCGATACAAAGACCGTGGGAACGTTCACCCTTGCCGCCGCCATAAGAAGTCCGGGGACGTTCTTGTCGCAGTTGGGTATCATTACCAAAGCGTCAAAGTGATGAGCAAGAGCCATGCACTCGGTGGAATCCGCTATAAGATCTCTTGTCACAAGTGAGTACTTCATTCCCTCGTGACCCATGGCGATACCGTCGCAAACGGCTATAGCGGGGAATACTACGGGATTTCCCCCTGCCATGGCTACGCCCAGCTTTACAGCCTCGGTGATCTTGTCGATGTTCATGTGTCCGGGAACTATCTCGTTATAGGACGATACAATACCTACCAAAGGCTTTTTCATCTCTTCCTTTGTCATGCCCAGAGCATTGAACAGCGAGCGCTGAGGAGCTTTGTCAGCGCCCTCGCAAAAAAAGTTTCCGCATTCGTTACAACCCATTTTGAATTACCTCTTTTATAATAAATTTTTATTAAGACGGTCAAATCCCGTTTTACAAACGGATATGCCGTAATAAGTGCCTGCATTGTATTCGTTAATTGCTGAGTCCCAGGAAAGCGGCTCCGATGATGCCCGCGTCGTTGCCCAGCTTTGCAATGACTATCTCGGTATTTTGGGATATCATTCTTGTATATACCTCTTTTTTCACCAGATCCTTTACCGGCAGCAGCAGGGGATCGCCCTCGTTGCATACGCCGCCTCCGATACAGAGTATATCCGGCTGGAAAATGTTTATGGCGTTGGTTATTCCCGCGGCAAGGTATTTGCAGTATTTCTCCACTACCTCCGCGCCTGCTTTGTCGCCCTCCCGCATTGCATTAAAGGCGTGGCGTGCGGAAAATTTTCCGTCCTCCTTGTAATACGCATTCAAAAGGGAATCAGGGTCGGCTTCAGCCGCTTCCTTTGTCATGCGGATAAGTCCCGTTGCCGAGGAGAACACCTCAAAACAGCCTCGTCTGCCGCAGGTACACAGAGGGCCGTCCGTTTCTATTACCATGTGACCCAGCTCCGCTCCCGCAAGGTTAGAGCCGGTAAGTATCTTTCCGTCAACGATGATCCCCGCGCCCACGCCCGTTCCCAGAGTAATGCAGACGGCGTTTTTCGCACCCTTTGCGGCTCCGGCAACAAATTCGCCGTAAGCGGCGGCGTTTGCATCGTTGGCAACATAAACGGGTTTGTTTATATGCTCCCTGATGTATTCCCTGACGGGAACATCATGAAAATCAAGATTGTTTGAATAGGGGATAGTGCCGTTTATATTATCAGCGATACCCGGCGTTCCCACGCCTATCCATTCAATATCGCCGACAGATATTCCCGCGGCGGAACAGGCTTCCTCCGATACCTTTGCCATATCGTCGCAGATATCCTTTGCGGGACGGGGGCAAAGGGTTTTTGTTGTCGCCTTTGCGATTATCTCAAAATTTTCGTTTACCACGCCTGCCTTGATGTTAGTGCCGCCAAGGTCGATTCCGATGTAATATTTCATACTGATTTCTCCTTTGTATTATATATATCTATTTTACCCCGATCCTCATTCTGTAGCAAAATTCAATACCGAAAGGCTCTTTGTCAAAGCAATC
>JAMPAO010000183.1 GCA_023667165.1 Ruminococcus sp.
GTGATAGATGAAGCGTTGAGGATGTATTTTGATAAAATGGAGAATGAGTAGGTTTCCGGTGGGGACTTTAGCATACCGCCCGAAGCTGTAATGTTTCGGGCGGTATGTGATGTCTTAACTTATACCGTACATAGGCAATTTATGGTAAAAGTATTGACTTAACGTCTGCAAGATGGTATAATTTAATAAAGAAAAACATTGCATATCATTTTAAGAGGGCGATGATATTATGGATAAAATTATGGACTTTATAGTAGGTGTTGTTGACAAGAACAGCGGTATGGACAGCGAGGAAAGAGAGGTTGTACGGTACGGTCTGGAGCTCATACTGTTAAAGGCGTTATTTGGATGCCTTATCGCTGTGACGGGTATTCTGATGGGTTGCTTTTGGGAATGCGTACTGTATAATCTTATGTTTTTGGCGCTTCGCTCCTATGCGGGCGGGTATCACGCTCAGACTCGCACACGCTGTCTGATACAGTCAATGCTTACCGTCATAGCGGCACTGACGGCGATAAGGTTATGCTGTGAAAATGATTTTGCGGCAGCGGTTCTGGCAGGCTTATCTTTGGTCTGCGGCTTTGCATTATGGAAATTAGCTCCCGTTGATACCGAAAACAGGCAGCTTGATGAAAATGAAGCAATAATGTTCGGGAAAAAAACACGGATAACTCTTGCGGTTTATCTGGCAGCGGCTGTCATAGCTTATATTTTGGGTGCGGAGATCGTTTCGTGTTCCGCAATGGCGGCGGTTTCGGTCAGCGGTATTCTGGTAATGGCGGAGTATCGTAAAAAGACAAGACGAACCTCGGAATGACCGATCGGATATATATTTACGCAGGGAGGCGCTGACTTTGATAAAAATTGCTGTTTGTGACGATGAATATCTTTCAATAGACAGAAATGTAAAATATATCAAAGAATATGAATGCGAAAAAAATATTCCCATAAGTATAGACAAGTATCAAAGCGGCAATGAACTGCTTAACTCAAAAAAATCATACGACCTTATTTTTCTTGACGTTGAAATGGAAGATCTGAACGGGATAGATACGGCTGAAAAAATAAGGCTCAGAGATACCCGTGTTCAGATAGTGTACGTTACGGGTTTTTCAAAGTATTCAAGACCTGCTTACAAGGTCCATGCTTTCGATTTTCTGGAAAAACCCTGCGAAGCCTCCGAAATATTTCGGGTGCTGACCGATTACATTACATATAACAGGGAAAATGAGGCGGCAAATGTATATTTCAAGGTAGCGGACGGCATAAAAGCGGAAAATATGAACAATATTTATTACTGCGTTTTTCTTGAAAGAAAAACTGTGTTTGTTTCCACCGTGTTTGGAAATTACGACGTTTGCGAAAATCTGAACGATGTATACGACAAGCTGGATCACAGCCGGTTCTATATGCCCTTTAAGGATACTGTCATCAATCTGAAATATGTTGTGGGATATAAATCAACCGAGAAATTCGGCATATTGATGAGCGACGGGAAAAAATTTCAGATAGCAAAGAGAAAGCAAAAGGAATTTTACAATATTCTTGCGCGGGAGTTAAGAAAATTTAATCATAAAAACGGAGATGATAAGGATGAATTATGATATTATGCACTTTTTCAGTCAGCATATATCGACAGCCGCAATAAATCTTATCCTGTTTATGTTTTTCGGGAATATCTATCACGGAAAATATGACAGAAAAATAATATATATTGCCGTATTTACGGTCTGGACGGGAATTATGTATTGGGTAAACAGCTATAATATAGGGATACTCAATCTGGTTTTCTTTTTTATCACAGCGGAAATTATTTGTCTGAGTCTGTTCGATACAAATTTCGGGAAATCGTGGCTTTACAATGCGTTTTTTCTGTTACTGCTTTCTTTTAACGACGTCATAACATATGTATTGTGGTCGGTGCTTCTGAAAAAAACATCGGGAGAATTACCGAATGAACCGCAGCTTCTTATAATCAGCAATCTGCTGAACGTATTGCTTTCTTTTGCAGAATACAGGATACTGGTATCCTTGCTTGAAAAGAGCGAGATCAAAATTATAAAAAGGCAGGAAGCCGCTTTTTTACTCTTTATGACGGTTATGGAATGCTATATTATACATTCGCTGTCCAAACGGATAGCCAGTGCAGAGGACGGTATCACAACAGTTATTGTTCTGCTTTCTTTTCTTGTCTGCAATATTTACATCACATATATTATCAGAAAAGTTTCGGGATTGTACAAATACAAATACGACACAGAGCTTGCCGCAAAACAAAGCAGCATACAGCTTGAACAGTTTGTGGAAATGGAACAGACATACAGAGAGGCACGGCATATCATTCACGATATGAAAAAGCACCTTGCGGTAATAAGCGACCTTAATAATTCAGAAAGCGCCGAATACGGTATGACCCTTGAAAAAAAGTTTCAGTCCCTGTTCGGCTGCTTTGAATGTTCAAATAGGATATTAAGCATTATCATAGGCAGGAAGCATAAAACGGCGGAGGATAAAGGGATATGCGTAAAAATGGATATTGAGGACATTGACCTTGATTTTATGGACGATCTCGATATTACGGGAATATTTGCAAATTTATGGGATAATGCCATTGAAGCCTGTGAGAAAACCGAACCCGGAAAAAGAAAGATACTTTTTATTATGAACAAGGTAAACGGCTTTATCATTATCAATATGGAAAATTCTTATGACAAAGCCGAATATATGAAAATGCAGACAAATTCATTGAAAACAACCAAAGAGAACCATATGGGATTAGGCTTATCCGTAATAAAAAATACGGTCGAAAAGTATGACGGATTGTTCAACATTATTCCGGACAGCTCAAAATTTGTTGTGGAGATAACAATTCCGACAGCGGGTTGATCAGCTAATTTCTTTGTACAATTTGCACAAAAATCCAAGCGTTTTGCTTGGATTTTTCTATGTCAAGTACGTTCATGTCGCTTTTTTGTCGTTTCATGTAAAAAGTATTGATTTCTTTTTTTGCATGGTGTATAATGGAAAAAATCGTATCGAGGAGGTATCAGCATGAAAAAAGCGGTTTCCAAAATTGCAAATACCGTAAAGAAGGCTGCTGTGGCAGCTTCTAAGCGCAGCCTTAATTCGGCTTGCGTGTGGTATCAGTATCAGCCTAAAATGCCCAAGAGCTTGAAGAAGGACTGATATTCCAAGCGGCAACTGTTCCCAAAGGCGGCATATTTTAAGGGTTTGCCGCCTTTATGGAACATAGAGGCAATACCTTTAACAAAATTAGTGTGCTTTATTATAAGGTATACGGCGACCTCTGAAATTCATCCGAAAAATTTAAGATAATCAAAGATGGTTTTAGATGTGACCGTATACACTATTATAACCATATAAAAAGGATCGGTGAAGTAAAATGAGTTACAAAAAAATCATTTCATGTGTTCTGGCA
>JAMPAO010000184.1 GCA_023667165.1 Ruminococcus sp.
ATTGAAGAAAAACATTAAACCACGAAGGATTGTACCACAAAAATGAGAAATTGTCAAGTGCGAATTAACATGAATTCAAGGCAACAGCATTTACTTTTTGGCGGAAAAATTAAATGCTGTTGCCTTGGTCTATAATGCTTTCGGTATTGCTAAAATAAATCGTTCTTCAAATTCTCGTGAACTCCGTTTTTCTCTTCTTGACTTCATTTAATATGCGCTGTTTATCCATACCCCGGCTAAAATAATACTTGACTAACATATAGACCTTATGTTATAATATAAATGAGGTTAGCCTAAGACAATTCCAATAAAAATTAATGAAAACGGCATAACGGAGAAATGATCTAAAGACAGCGAAATATAAGTATATCCGCTGCGGCTGAGGTGAAGATAATGAAATACACGAATTTTAATTATAGAGATCACGGCTTTGTGGGTCATCTTGCGGAACCCGACATCGCAGCGGATAATGCTGTTATAGTAATAATGGGCGGAGAAAAAAGCATTTTTCCGGGAATTAAGATCGCCGAACGCTTTGCAGATTTCGGTTATATGGGACTTGCCGTTTCTCTTTTCGGAGCAGATGGTCTTCCTGTAGGCGTCAGCGGTATACCGCTCGAAATGTTCATTCCCGCGGTAAAATATTTAAGAGAACGGCGCGGTGCAAAAAAGCTCAGCATTTACGGAATGTCCATGGGTTCAATCTTCGCAGTATTGACGGCACAGTACATAGGCGGAGTTGATAATTTAATTTTGGCGTCGCCCTCTCACGTACCCTTTGAGGGAACGCTTGCGGATAAAAAAACCATGACGGGAAGATCTGCGGTAGCATGGCATGGCAAAGATATTCCCTATGTAAAGCAGGACTTTTCAAGCGGAGGAATGTCCCGATACATATATTCAAACGACGCGGGCAGGAAGGTCACAAAAATGTGGCAGGCATATTATGACGCATATCAAAATAAGGCGCTTGAAGAAAATGCGGCGCTTCAAATCGAAAAAACAGGTGCAAGGATACTTATGATCGCGGGAACGGCAGATGAAATGTGGAGTTCCGACTATTCGGTAAAATATTTGCTGCAAAGACTGGACGATGCAGACTATCAAAAGGAATATAAGGGGATCGTCTATCCCAATGCAAGCCATCTGATCGGTATGATGCCGAGTAAAAAACGCAGCAGGATGCTGTATATTATGCTTCCCGTCATAGGAATATTTTACAGAAGCATCGGAAAACATAAAGCGGAATGTCTGGCGGCTTTTGAGAGTTCCGAAAAGGAGATAATTAAATTTATTTCATAAATCAGATTCCTCATGGTGCGAATTGCTGATTTAAGATTTTTTATGTTGCAGACGTAAAAAATCCTCCCGCCTTGGAGGCGACAGAAGGACAAGTCAGACAGTGTTTCGGAAAGCAAGTAAGTACGATCATAGCAGTTAGCTCGGAATAACCGGATTTTGTTCGAGCTTGCTTATATTTTGAAAGGACGTGTACATTATGAAAAAAACCAGCGAAAAATATGATGATATTGGCGTAAACATCGAACTTGACATTCCTCGGATATCTCATCTTATGAAGCTGGGGATCCTGTTTGCGCTTGTCTGCATATCCGCCGACATTATACTCGGTTACGGCTCGGTAAGTGCGGGGGCGTATAACTTGCCGTCTTCGGTTGCAAGGTATTTGGATGTTTCCGACATACGGATCTTTCTTTCGGCTGTTATCGGAGTTATCGGTATTCCCGCAGAGTGCCTCTGCTATTTTTCCATATACCGCCTGATAGCGGCAGGCAGCAAAAAGTACGCGCATTTATATCGTTCGGGTTTGATCGGCTGTCTGATTTTCGGCGGTACGGTACATGTTTCCTGTTGTGCGCTGGCATATTTCATGAAACGCGCGGCGGTTTACGATACAGAAAATTTATTTGATGAAACTGTGAATTTTTCGGTGTATTTTGTACTTCCCGCTACGGTTTTATTTGTGATTTTTTTTGCGGTCTTAATTATTTCGGAAATAAAAGCCGTTTCAAAAGGTCTTACGGTTATGCCGAAAAAAGCTTGGATCTTTTCTCCTCTTTTCGGAGTAGCTGCCGCTTGTCTTTTAAAACTGCCGAATTTTGCGTTCACAAATGCACTTGCTTCGGCTTGGATCAGCATAGGCAATTTATGGACGTTCTGCGGGATGCTCATATTAATAAAAAAGTACGGCAAAAGTCAGCGCAAAGCCTAAAATTAATCTAATAATATGCCGAAAGATGTAAGAAGCGGGATACAAGAAGCTTCAAACCTGCGGATTATTGATACATATTGTTTCAAAAACTTTAATTATAGTATATTTTTTGACCGAACCTGTTCGATAAATTGAAATTTTAAGCGTTTTACCGCCAAAAGTACGCATAGACGCTTACAATTATTTAATATTTATGGCATTATTTTACTGTAAATATATGTAAAATATTTGTATAATAATATAGTTTTGTTGAAATCTTGCGACAATAATCAAAAATATAAAATGTCAAATATGGTTATAGATATTTGACATTTTATATAATAATCATTATTGTTCGGTGGATTTTGCATTTTTATCTACTGTATATTAAACAGTAGTATATTAAACCTATTGTTTGCTTATCCTTTGCCGTCCATACCGTCCCCCTCGTTTTTGTTATAATCATCAATATAACGCCTACACGCCTCTACAATTAATTGCGCTTTGCTTATGTTGTTACATCTGCAAAAGTTATCTATAATAGTATAGTCGGCGGGTTTTATCATAGCTTGTATTTTTTGGTAATTTGCCTTAGCATACTTGTTATTTGCTTTAATTTTGGCAGCACTATTCATTTTTTAAACCTCCATTATTATGTACAATTTGCACAATTTAATACAATTAATCAATTGTATATTTGTGTACATTTTTTATAAAAACCTATTGACAAATAAAAATAGATATGATATAATATATACAAGATAAAAAAAGGATAACGGCACCCAAAGGGTACCAAGCAAAGCACCTTGAAAACTAAATAAACTTTACACCTTGACAAAATCCGAATAATCCTTTATAATAATAGTAGTGATATTATTGTAAAGGTGGTGAAAAGGTGGTGAATGAAGTGGCGAACGAAACAGAGTTTAAACATAGTTTGCGTGAAAAACGCAAAGAGTTTAAAGAACTTTTAGAACTCGCTGAAAATGAAAATATTAACGAGTTAAAAAAGAAACTCCAGGCAGAAATTGAGGTAATAACCGAAACTTTAGGCGACTAACCCGCACAACTTCCCAACATTCAAAAGGTGTAAAGTTTATTCAGTTTTCAAGAACTTTACACCT
>JAMPAO010000185.1 GCA_023667165.1 Ruminococcus sp.
GCCCTCATAGGTCTGGATCATCGATATGCCGTCCTGGGCATTCTTCATGCGAAGGAAACGGTTATCCGGCGTTTTCGCTTATTCGCCGAATATCCCCGTAATAAGCCGAAAAAATGCAAAAAAAGCCGTTTATCGGTTTTGAAAACGGCTTTTTTTGTGTGCGGAACGTGTGCTTTTTTATATGAAATTTTTGTGACAAACGGCGATTTACAGCCATTTAATGTACAATATGTCACACAATTTTTTTTAATTGTCCTCCGTCAGCAGCTTTTCCAGTGAATTTACCGCGTCCACGTCAGCCTGTTCAACAAGGTGCAAATACTTGTTGGTCGTGGTGAAATCGGCGTGTCCGAGCCGTTCCTGTACGGTTTTCAGATCCGTTCCGTTGTAAAGCAGCAGGGTAGCCGAGGTGTGGCGCAGGGAATGGAACTTGCGGTGTGGAATGTCATTTTTTGCCAAAAATTTGGTGAATTGCCTCGACGGAGTTTCGGGACACATCATGCCGCCGTTTTTCCCGATAAATATGTAATCGTCGAAATCCCGCCCGTTTGAGCCGCATTTCTCCGTTATTCGCTCCTGCCGCAGCTCCTCCAGCAGCGATATGCATGAGCGGTTAAGGGAAAGCGTTCGGGTGCGGTTGCTTTTCGGCGGCTTCGTTTTCACAGGCTCGCCCTTTAGCTTGTACGCCGAACGGGCGACGGTCAGCTTGCCCGCGCAAAAATCGACGTCGGAAAACCGCAGTCCCACGATCTCCCCCTCTCTTACCCCCGTGAATATGGCAAGCTGTATCAGCGTTCGGAACATCAGCGGCTCTCTTTCAAGGCATTGCAGGATATACGCCGCCTCCTGCTTGGAAAATATTTCTATTTCCGGCCGCATGGGCGCGGCGAGGGTCAGCCGCTTTGAATCGGCGGGACTGCTGCTGAGCATTCCCAGCTTCACGGCTAATGTGAACATCGACTGCAATACGCACAGCTTTCGTTTGACCGTGGAGGGGGATATGGGTTCGCCCTTGGGATTCGGCTTGCCGTCCCGCTCCAGCCTCGGCATATCCGAAAGCGCGCCGACGAATTTCTGCACATGGATCGGCTTTATCTCCGACATCTTGTAATTGCCCAAGGCGGGGATTATTATACGTTTTATCGTCCTCTCGTATCCCCCGTAAACCGTGGGGCTGAGTTTGTCTTTCATAGTATCGAGATACAGCGGAGCGAATTCCCGCAGCCGCATATTTACGGGGATCTCCACCGTTCCGTTCTTGCATTCGTCCTCGAACTGCGCCGCTATACGGACGAGATTTTTCTCTATCTGCTTTCTCGTCATGCCGCTTTCGGGCTTGTAGGATTTGGAAAATGTTTTCCTTTTCCCGTTGATCCCGTACCCGTCGTACACGTGGATAGTGTATGAGGTTATTTTCCCGCTTTTTTTGCTCACTCTCGGTTCGATATACGCCATTTTTACCGTCCCTTTCCTTGTTCTTTTATTTTTTTCGGACGTACAATGCTTTGCCGCCCTTTTCTCTTTACGGAAAATTGTACCATATTCCGCTCTTTTCGGTAAACTTGATTTTCTGAATAAAGATTTAACGTTTATATAAATAAAAAATCCCCGTTTCGGGGCGTTCTCCCAAACGCTTTTGTGTGCGCTTTCATAGGCGTTTAACGCGGCAGGCATGCGGCACGGGCGTTTTTTTTCGTTTAATTTCAAAAACCCCCTTGACATCTGCGGGGCAATTGTGTATAATAATATCAGTGGTATTGTTATCACATAAAAGAGATGATCATTATTCACCAAAAACGCCCCTGCAGAAATGGCGCTTCCGCAGGGGGCTGACCTTTATTTTGCAAGGCGGCTGACCTTGTTTGCGCCGGACGGCTGCTTATTTTTTGAATTTATCGTCTGGCAGAGGCATATGTAGTAGGAACCTGCATTAGCCAATAAAGAGGTCAAAAATGAGATGATCGCTGCTCACCAAAACGACCCCCTGCAGAATCGTGACTTCCGCAGGGGGTCTGACCTTTATTTTGCAAGGCGGCTGCTTACTTTATCAGACCTGTCCCGTCAAATTTTTGAAAAAATGCTTGACATCTGCGGGGCAATGGTGTATAATATAATCAATGAATCTTGTATTCATGTTTCACAAAAGATCAGTTTGTATACCAAAACGACCCCCTGCGGAAGTCCTGATTCCGCAGGGGGTCTGACCTTTATTTTACAAGGCGGCTGACCTTGTTTTCGCCGGACGGCTGCTTATTTTTTAAACTTATCGTCCAGCAGTTGGCATATGTAGTATGAAACCACGCCTGCCGTTACTGAAATCACAAAAGAAATCAGCATTTTGTATACCTCCCTTCCGTGCGAAAGGGTCGCAGCACATATATTATACCACATTTAGCTTGTCCCGTCAAATTTTTTGAAAAAAACGCTTGACATCTGCGGGAACGGGGTGTATAATAAAAGTACAAAAGAACGAAGTGATCATTTGAGGCTTCACCCAAAAACGCCCCTCTGCGGAAGTAGTGATTCCGCAGAGGGTCTGACCTTTATTTTACAAGGCGGCTGACCTTGTTTTTGCTGGGCGGCTGCTTATTTTTTAAACTTATCGTCCAGCAGCCGGCATATGTAGTACGAGCCTACATTAGCCAGTAAGGATATCAAGAAAGAGATGACCATAATATTCACATCCTCTCCCAACGGAGAGCCGCAGCATACATATTATACCACATTTAACCTGTCCCGTCAAATTTTTCAAAAAATTTTTACCCCTCAAACGGCTTAAAATAGCCGTTTTTTGATTATCCGAAAAAATTTTCCAAAAAAAATTTCGAAAAAAGCTAAAGTTTTTGAAATTCGTGCCGATATATATAACAGAAGCGCGGGGGAAAGGAAACCGACCGAATGGGAAAAGGCGGCGACCGGAACCCGGCGGGAGCAGGAAGCTCCCGCAAAACGCTCAAAGCCTCGGGCGAGCCGATGAACGAATTGCGCAATAGGGATTCGGGTCTGTTCGGGAAAAAATCATATTTGAAAAAATACATGGAGGTATTTATTATGGTAGTACAGCACAATATTCCCGCTATGAACGCAAACAGATACTTTGGTATCAACAATTCCGGTCTTGCTAAATCTCTCGAAAAGCTTTCTTCCGGTTACGCAATCAACCGTGCAGGCGATAACGCAGCAGGTTTGGCAGTTTCCGAAAAGATGAGATCTCAGATCGCAGGCCTTACTCAGGGCGTGAAGAATGCCCAGGACGGCATATCGATGATCCAGACCTATGAGGGCGCACTCAC
>JAMPAO010000186.1 GCA_023667165.1 Ruminococcus sp.
CCGATGTGCGGCAAGGCTCCGACCGGTTTTTGCGCAGTACAAAACCTATCAAATTTGTTTTTTTCGGTTTGTTGTCAAATGGCTGTATTACGCCTTTTGGAATTGTTTTAACCGATTTTTCGAAATTTTTTCGAAAAATTTTGAAAAAAACCTTGACAAATGATAAATACGGTGATATACTGTATATATACAGATATACACAGTATATACGCAAAAGAGGGTGATATTATCAAAATAATGCTTGATCCTATGGGAGAAAAGCCTATGTATGAGCAAATAAAGGAAGCCGTAAGGCGGGCGGTCTTCAGCGGAGAGCTGAGGGAAAATACCATGCTGCCAAGCGTAAGGCAGTTGGCTGCCGACTTAAACGTCAGCACAATAACGACAAAACGCGCTTATTCCGATCTGGAGCAGGAGGGGGTAATATACACGGCTCCGGGCAGGGGTACCTTTATCAAACCGTCGGACAAAAATGTTCTTATGGCTCGCTTTAAGGAAAAACAGCTTGAGGAATTTTCTCAGTGCGCACGGAAAATGCTGACAGCGGGATTTACAAAATCGGAGCTTGAGGAAGCTGTCAAAAAATTGTAGGAAAGGAAATCGTTATGGAAAATATTCTTGAGATAAGAGATATAACAAAAAAATTCGCAGACCGTAAATTTGCATTGCGGGATATCAGCCTCGATCTGCCAAAGGGCGCGGTCATGGGATTGATAGGGGAGAACGGCGCGGGCAAGACCACTCTTATAAAAATAATAATGAACATCTACGGCAGGGACAGCGGTACCGTTACCCTTTTGGACGGCGTCGACAACGCGGAGAACGAGGAGGATTTCAAGGAAAAGGTCGGATACGTGGCAGACGAGGATTATCTTTATATTTCCGCCACGGTGCAAAAGACGGCGCTGGCGTTTTCCTATGCATTTTCCGACTGGGACAGGGCAATATTTGAAAAATATATGAAGCTGTGGCAGATAGATCAAAAGAAAAAGTGCGGAGAGCTTTCAAAGGGCATGAGGACGAAGGTAATGCTTGCGCTCGCGCTTGCCCATAAGCCGAGTCTGCTTATCCTGGACGAGCCTACCGCAGGTCTTGACCCTGCGGCGAGAATGGAGATGCTTGATATTCTCCGTGAATTTGTGGCTGACGGAGAGCATTCGGCGCTGTTTTCCACCCACATAACGGGAGATCTTGACAAGATAGCGGACTATATCGCCATGATGATCGACGGACGTTTGTCGGAGGTCATGCCGGCGGACGAGGCGGAGGAAAAATACGCCGTTATTTCGGGGGAGAAATACAAGATGAAAAAGGAACTGCTTATAGGTCCCAAGGTCGGCGATCTGGGGTTCGAGGCTCTTGTTCTGCGGAAAAACCTCGCAAAATTTACAGATGTAAACGTAAGAAAACCCAATTTTGAGGATCTGCTGGTACATACGATTATCCAAAACAGGGAGAACAGGAGCTGAGGATATGTCACCGAATAAATACTCTAAATGCATATATACCGCCGCAGGAGCAAGCTCCCTGCATTCTGTTTTGCCGATAATATATGTTTTGGTTACCCTTGCGCCCGGGGTTTTGGCGGCAAGCGGGAATTACAGCGATGAAAGCCTTGTGCTGTATGTACTGTCGGCGGTGCTGCTTTTTATTGCGGAATACTACGGCGTTCTTTGTCACCCCGTATTCGGCGCAGATACCGGCTCCGACCGGAATAACTTCTATCCTGCACAGGATAAGATAACCGTTATGGCGTCCTGTTTGCCTGTGAACAGAAAAACGATACTCGCTTCATTCTGGAATATCAGAGCGGCAGCAGCGGGCGCTTTCGCTTTGAGCAATATCATTTTGGGGATAAGGTTTCTTCGGAATGACATAACAGTGAACGGGGGATTTTGCGGAGTAGGCATTACGTGCATACATATCTACTTTTGGCTGATGTCGGAGCTTTTTTCCAAATGGGGAGGCGTTTACGGCAGAAAGGCATTGCAGATCGTAGGAATTTTGCCCCTATGCTTCTCGGCTTCATCCGCAGCTATTCTCTCAGCTCCCGAGAATCATTCGCGTCAGCAGTCGGGGAACTTGGGAGTATATATTATAATTATCAGCCTTATAACTCTTGTTAATTTTTTCCTGTGTCGCAGGCGTTCACTGAAAGAAACCGAGAATATGACCGTCAGCGGCGAAAAGATCTGCAAATAGCTGTATTTTTTATTGGGAGTTGATTTTATATGATGGATTATAAAAAGGTCGTTTATACGCTGGTCGAGGAAAAAATGCATGGTCCGTGGATATATTACGCTTTATTGGTTCTCTTCAACCTATTGGTTATCCTTATGGGAATCGGAGATCCCGACAATACGCATATCTTATTTATGTTTATGTCAATAACAACGATGTATACTATGATGATGGTAAGCGTCCTTCAGTTTGCTTATCCTTTGATAGGCAGCGATTCTACCGGAAAGGGGATATCCGCCGCCATGCAAGTGAGGGAAATATTCGGGGGAGCAAACACACCCTATGAAATGCTGTGCGTTATGCCATGTACCCACAGAGAGATAGGAAAGTATGTTTTCAAAATGCTGCGTATCATTACAGCCACCGAAAGCGTTTTTTTGGTGTTGTACACTCTTATATTCGGCGGTGCTTATACTACGGCTATGTTCATATGCTATCCTTTGTCGGTGATGGCTCTGCCGATGCTGTTTACAGTTCGGGAAAAACGGGTAAACATTACCGGCTGGGTAATATATTTTACGGGAATGGCAATGGTCTTAGCGAGCGTTTTTGCCGACATATTTGAGCTTCAAGCGTTCTTTTTTATTCCAGTGTATGCAAAGCTTATTTTTGCGCTGCTGCCCGTTGTATTCAACGAGATATTCTGCCGCTGCGTCCTGCTTAACAAAAACAGGCTGTATGCCAGAAACGGAGAGCGGGTAAGACACTGACCTCAGGTTCATAACAGTCAATGCGTAGTCTGTCGGGCGCGGGAATTTTATGTCGGGGCGGCATAATTACTTTGCCGCCCCGCCCCTGCCTGTTGAAAGCAGAGCTTTGAAAATCCCGCTTCTTACAGTTTTTTGAGAAAAAGGAAAATTTTTTTCAAAAAACCCTTGACAAACATAAAAATATCTGGTATACTATAGTAGTCGCTGATAGATGCAGCGTTTGAATGATCCGGAGAAGTCGCCTAGCCCGGTTTATGGCGCACGACTGGAACTCGTGTATGCGTTAATAGCGCATCG
>JAMPAO010000187.1 GCA_023667165.1 Ruminococcus sp.
TTTATGAGAAGATTTTGCGGAATTATGGCGGTCATGGCTGCGGTTGTTATCGGGGGTTGCGGATGTGCGGAGAGGGGGGAGGAGTATGATTTGACAAGCGGAGTTACGGAGATGTCGGAGATTACTATTTCTGCGGATATGCCGGAAACGGTTTCCGAGAGTGAAACGATTGGATCGGAGGTGAGGGAGAGTGTAGAGAAAAGCGAAACAGAGTTCGGTGATACTTTTGCGGATTTGCCGGAGGATACTGACGCCGACGGCGGGGAAACTTTGCGGATAGGCGATACGGTTTTTGACATCAACGAGGAAGAGGTATTTTTTTACAATGTTGAAGGTACCGTTACCGACGAAGATGTGAAGCAGCTTAGCCGTTTTCCAAATCTGCGCAGATTTGGAATAAGTTTTCTTGATGAAAAATGTCAGGTGACGGATCTTAGTCCCTTGAAAGAGTTGGAAACATTGGAATCGCTCTTCATTGACGGTACATATGAGGATATGAGTTTTCTCGCAGGAATGCCGAGGCTCAAAACATTAGAGCTTAATCGTTTTGTGTGGGAAACGCTTGAAAATGTGCCGGAAATGCCGAGTGTGGAGGAGATCCGGTTCGACAATGTGGGAATGGAAGATCTAAGCTGGATAGTCAATTTTACAAATCTTGAAAAGCTGAGTATGGGTCATTCCGAGATCAAGAGTATGGAAAAGGTAGGTGAAGCGGTATGGCTGAAGGAGCTTAATATGTCTATGATGTGCTTAGGCGATGATGATTTTTCGTTTTTGGGAAATTTAGCAAGCCTTGAGGTTTTGCGTATAAGTACACCCTCAATAACAGCAGCAAATGCCAAAAATTTTTCGGCTGTAGCAAAGTGTACAGAGCTTAAAGTACTTGATGCGATGATATATTTTGAGGATCTTGAATTTTGCAGAGGACTTAAAAACTTGGAAAATATCACGCTTTACGGCTGCAGCGGTGATACGGAATACGACCTTTCGCCTTTGGCGGACTGCCGTACCCTAAAATCAGCGGATTTGAGTTTTCACTACAAGGCGGAAAGCCTTGATTTTATCAGGCAGTCGCTTACAGACTGCGAAATTACAACACTTTTTTAAAATAGGAGGAATTATTTATGTTAAATTATACACAGGGTCAAAAAATCACAATCGAAAGTTCCACGGGCAAGGTCGTTACTTGGGTGGCAACGGGAGATGAACAAAGAGACAGAGCGTTGTCTATACAGATACGGCAGGCGGCTGAGTGCTTGGAGTGGACATATATTCTTGGCGCAACAAATATAGAAAATCATATTGTTGACTGCTCGGGACTTACTCATTATCTGTATTCTCTGGTTGATGTGGATATATCCAATTTAGCCACAACTCAACACAAAAGCATAAACGGAGAGGAAATATATAATTATAAGGGCAGTGAGGCGTTTGATGTCGAAAAGCTGCAAACCGGTGATATATTAACTTTCAATAGCAACGGCAAAGAAGACGGTCACGTAGCGTTTTATCTTGGCGATGGGTATTTTATTCACTCTGCCAATCCTGCAGATGATGTAATTATAGGATCTTTTTTTTCAGAATATTCTAATGGATATGAATATGAAACGGATACTCATATGGTCGTTACCGGAACTTATCATCACTGGGGTGAAAATTTGACCTATGTTACCCGTTTCGGCGACAACATATATGTAAACGAGGATAACACCGTTGTCAATGCAAGGGTACAGGACAATGACATATACGCGCCCGCATACAAGGAGAACGGGAAAATGATGTATGAAAAAAGAGGAGAACACAACACTGTGACGGACGTGGGTCACTTTGAAGACGATGAATTTATTTCCTATTCTTTGAGAGATTTCATAGCCGAAAGCGTAAATGCGTCCAATCTGTCCGATGCGGAAAAGGAACGCATTACAGAGCAGATGTATAAAATATATTCCGCAGGCGGCAGGGCAACGCTTAAATCCCGTGAGTTCAAATCCAACGGAACGTTTATTGCATCGGACGATGGAGCCGACGGGTTTGACAGAGTTACGGTGAATGTTGCGCAGGGCAATATGAATATATTCGATATCTTTGAAGCACTGCCGGCTGCCGGAAGTGCAGATATAGGAGGCGGGTACAAGATAAAAATATGCAAAATGCCCGATGGTGACTTTGTTCGGGAAATCAAAAGCTGGGGAGAGTATACCGCCGACAATGGGAAGAAATATGCATACTTAACTATGCATAGTGAGGGGTTATGGTACACAACACCCGGTATATATAAAGATGATGATCTTATATATATTGCTCCCGTTATCAGTTCATTTGATTATAAAAAAATGACATTATATAATTCCGTAGCTGACGGTTCGCCGCCTAATGCTGTTAACGGTACGGTCAACAATATTTACATATACGGCGATCCTGTTTTTCCGAAAAACGGTGTGACATGGAGTACTGATTTTGAACGTATAAGTGTCACGTTACTGTATGAAAGAAGTTATAAATTTCAATCGTTCAATCCTGACGGAACATTAAATTATGACAGTGAGGAAAAAATGACAGGAAACTCAAAAACCTATACCATATATTTAAATAGCATGTATTATGGTTACTCTTCGCTTAACGGCAGGGACTTTATAAATGCGATAACAGATCTGCAAAGTTATTTGAGCGAATTGAAACGAAATAAATATTAAGGAGGAAAAAACATGAAAAAAACAGTTTCAAGCGGAATGAGGAACGCAACGGTAAATCTTGGCGGCGAAGAATGCGCTGTGCAATTCTCTGCAAATTTCAAGTATTTCGAGGTGTTCAACGAAAGCGGCGGAAACGTTACGGCGTCAATCTACGAGGGCAAAGGTGCGGGGGACGACGGTGTATTGACCGTGCATTCCGGCACGTCCGCCACCCTCGCCCATATGCGCACGGATATTGACACGGTTTATGTCACGGGCAACGGTACGGTGCAGATCGCTGCGAAAAACTCCGGTGAACCGGTTTTTAAGCCGGACGCGAAAGGAGGTGAAATCGGCAGTGAAGCGATAATAAAAAGCTATACCGTATCGGCTTCGGATCATCAAGGGTTTAAGGCATGGTTCGATGCGAACATCAAACCCGATATCGAAAATATTTTCGATATCAAATACGAAAGTCCCTA
>JAMPAO010000188.1 GCA_023667165.1 Ruminococcus sp.
GCTCCGAGGGCGGCAGCTCGACGGCTTCTCCGGCAGCTCCGGTCGTGCCGGATGCCGCTATTGAAGCGATACCGGAAGACGATGGCTGAGCGTTACCGGGCTGGGGAACGGTGTTTTTGAATCCGAACCGTATGTTTTTATCAAGACCAAAAATAAACCTCATATTTCCGCCCCTTCCGCTGCTTTGTGGACGTACAGGCGTCCGGCAAGCTTTCTGTAGCTCAGTCCGCTGCTGTCGACAAGTCGGAAATGAACAAAGTGCGTTCCCTCACGAAGCTTTTCCGTGTCCTCGGACGTAAGCTGAACCGAAAATCCGCCGTCCTCAAAGTCACATTCCTTGCATATTTCAGAATAATCGGGAGTATCACGATGCGCAACAATTATCTGCATCCTGCATCCCGCAAAGCTCCCGGTTTCGGGGTCTATCCTGAAAATCCCGAGCGTGTCTCCCGACAGGCATTCCATGTCGGGGAGCTTATCATAAAACCTCATCATGCGCCGTTTCCTCCCGTTAAAAAGTCGATCATTTTCCATATTTCCTGTATCTGTCCCCAGCAGTCGTCGTAGTTATTCTGAATTTGCTCCCGGCATTGGTCGAACTGTGATTTTACGGAAACAAATTCTCCGGAATCGTTTTTATAGTACAGGCTGTTTGCGGAGATATTGCCCTGCGTGCTGATATTTCCGTTTTCCGAAACCAACTGAAACGAAGCAGAGCCCTCGCCCTGTCCGAGATATGAATAACCGGTGATACCTGTACCGCTTACAATAACGCCGTTCTGGTTGTGAGAGCTTATTATACGCATCATCCCCGGAGTTATGTTGCAGATATTTCCGGCGAAGGTCAGGGTGATAACGTCCTGATTTTCGCTCTGAGTGTTGATATTTATTGAGCCGCCCTTTATCTCTATTGCCGAAGCGACGACCTTTCCGTTGGGCATAACGTGGAAAGTCCCGTCGCCGTTCAAAATTTCCAGACCGCGCAGGATCCCAGCCGTAATAAAATCCGCCACTATTGCGCCGTCCATGGTAATTGCGGTTTCGTAATCTCCGTTGTAGCCGTTTTTGCTGAATCCGAAACCGCCCATAGTCCACCGCCATACCTTGGTCGCCGTAGCCTTGTCGGCAGTGTCCATAATGCAGATCTCTTCATCGTTCGCAACAACGTGACCCTTGAAACCGCTCTTTATCAGCGCGGAAGCCGTCGCCCTGGCAGCGGACAGGATACTTGTCTTTTGTTCGGGAAGAGAGTATTCAAGCAGCTTTGCCTGACGCACCGCAATGTCTGTTATGCTTTCCGCCTTGTCGCCGATCTGCAATACGGGAGCATAGGGCTTGTAAATATCGACAGTCCGTTTCATGATGCGCAGCTTTTCGTCGATCCCGAAGATCTCGTTTTTAAAGGGATAAATATTTCCGCAGCGGATACCTCCGCGGCTTTTATAGATCACCGACAGATCGAGAGCCTCCGCCTCGTAAGCCTTTCTTATCCTGTTATTGTTTTTCAGATATTCCCGTCCCTTTTCGAGAAGATTTTCGGGCAGGGTGATATCGTCAAACTCGGCTTTTCCCACGATAATGCCGAATTTTCGTATTGCCTCTTCATCGTCGATATACGCAATTCCGCCGTTGACCGATTCTATAGTCAGACGCTGTGCGGAAGCTCCTTCGTCCAACTGGCAGCCGAGAGGGATGAGCCGCGTGATCATATTCGTCGAATCGGTATCGACGTTCAGCGAAACGAGATTATCGGCAAGTCTTATCGGCGCTGTTTTTTCCGTGCCTGTGCGCTCCAGATAGTCGAGATAAAGTCCGTCGCTTTCCCGGCGTATCTGTATCTCGCCCCCGAGACGGTCTATCAGATTGACCTTAATTTCCTCCAGAGTCGAGCGATAGGCGGTCGTTTTGCTCGCATTATAGTCGCTTTCATTTATATCGACCAAGCCAAGCTTTATCTGTTTTTCGGGGCTGACCTGGGCATTATGACGGTACAGCAGATCGCTGAGAAAATCTATCGGTCTTGCGCCCTTGTAGGTCTTATAAAGCTGTACGCTGTCGCAGAGATAGCCTAAAAAGCCCTCGGCTGCAACTGTTTTTGAAAGTCTGCCGTTTCTGTCCATGCTTTCGCTGTGGGTAAGGACAGCTCCCTCAAATTCCGTTTCTCCTGTGAGGGTGTTTACGACCTCAACTATATCCGTGCGGTCATTGATATCCTTTGCGAACACAGGATTTGAAACAGGTATCGCAAAGGAAAAGGACGGCACTTTATTGACCTCTTCCGTGAAGCTTCCGGATGAAAGCCTGTATCTGCTGTTTACGCCTGTTTCATGCAGCGTTTTTCCGTTAAGCAGCACCTTGTACATCAGATCACCTCTTCTCTTTTGGCTTTCAGGTCTTTAAGGAATTGTTTCCACCCCTCCAATGTACCCGGGTAGTTGCCTACGGAGATCTGAGCGTAGAAGCTTTGTACAAGGGACGCATCGGAGGCGTCTATCCTGCCGTCCATATTGGCGTCGGCAGCCTTTTCCTGAGTTTCGTCCAGCCCCGACGGCTGACCAGTGGATAAATTGCTGTATGCCTTTAATATCAGGGACGCGTCGGAAGCATCCGCCTTGCCGTTTCCGTCAACATCGGGGAAGGTAACGTCATCCGGAAGAACGCCTGGAATAACGCCGATACCGGGAAAGGTGAAGGGAATTACCGACTTCATCTCGGGACTTGCCTTGAAAACCAGTTTAATATTATACACGCCGTGATTTTCTGCGATCGAAACAGAGGGCTCGCGCACCTCAAAATAATAATCCGGGAACAGATCGTCATAGAGCTTCTTCCGGTCGCTCCATTTAAGCCGTTTTTTCAGATTTATTATCTTGTCCTGAGCTATTTTTTTGTCAAAGCAGATAAATTCAAGGGTATATTTCAGAGTCCGTTCGCCGTATGACGGATCTCTGCATATCCTTCCGAAGTCGTAGGTAACGTTGGAAAAGGGAACGCGTTCAAGGTACTCGTCCTTCGGAGCTTCCCCTATATCCCGCGACAGCATCCGCATACCGCAGGTGTAAAAGCTATGTGTCTCATTTACAAAAAATCCTTCTTTCATTGAACCGAACCAAATTGTACGAACAGTACCCAAAAGGGACTATGGTATAAAAGG
>JAMPAO010000189.1 GCA_023667165.1 Ruminococcus sp.
AATCAAGAGGCAAGAAGAGGTATCGGCAGCTTTGATATTTCGCATTATGTAAAAATATTTTTAACTTATAATGCTCTGACTTTTGCAAATAACATCCTAAATTTTCTGTTTTAAAATATTTTTTATTTCAAAAATTGATTTACGTGTTTTCCGCCGCAAGGGTCTTGAAAAATTCGGGGAAATATGGTATCATAAAATACGGCAAAAATCGGTATTGTACAGATAAAAACATTTCGGGAGGATCTGCAATGACTGTTATAAAAGCAGAGGGTCTGACTAAAGCATACGGAGATATAAAAGCCGTAGACGGAATATCCTTTCAAGTGGAGAAAGGAGAGCTTATCGGCTTTCTCGGAGTCAACGGCGCAGGAAAATCCACCACCATAAATATGCTCTCCACCCTCATAGTACCAAGCGGCGGCAAAGCCGAGATATGCGGCTTTGCGATAGGAAAAAGCGACAAGGATATCCGCAGGAAAATAGGCATAGTTTACCAGCAAAACTGCCTTGACGATATTCTTACCGTAAAAGAAAATCTTATCAGCCGCGGCATACTTCACGGCGCAGGCGGAAGCGAAGCGGCAAAGCGGCTTGACGAGCTGTGCGGTATCCTTGCCCTGGAGGATATCCTGAAAAAACGCTACAGGACCCTTTCGGGAGGGCAGAAGCGCAGGTGCGAGATAGCCGCCGCCCTTATGCACACTCCCGATATACTTTTTCTGGACGAACCCACTACGGGACTGGATCCCGCCACCAGACGGGACGTGTGGCACACCGTAGAGCAGCTCCGCAAAAGCACGGGCATGACCGTTTTCCTCACTACCCACTACATGGAGGAAGCGGCGGGAGCAAACCGCATCATCATCATCGACAAAGGCAGGATATGCGCGTCGGGAACGCCCTTCGAGCTTAAGGAAAAGTACGCTGCGGACTCCGTTAAGCTGTACTGCTACGAGGAAAACAGGGGTAAAATATCCGCACTGGATATTTTCAAAAATATCCCTCTCACAAAAGAGGAGTTCGGATTCAGCTTTACCGTAAGGAACACCGTGTCGGCGCTTCCCGCCGTCAACGCCGCGCAGCCGTATATAAACGGCTTTGAGGTGATACAGGGAAATATGGACGACGTTTTCCTTAACAGCAGAGAAAAAATAAGCTCGGAGGAGGAAGCCTGAAGCTATGGAACAGCTCATAACGCTTGTCAAAAGGAATACATATATCTATCTAAGGGACAAAGCGGCGGTGTTTTTTTCGCTGCTGTCCATGCTCATCGTTATAATACTCATGATATTCTTCATCGCCGACTCAAACGTGCAGACGATTACCGATATGCTGGGTCTGCTGCCGTTCAGGGACGCCGACAAGGATAAGGAGAACGCCGAGCTGCTGGTGCTTATGTGGACCTGCGCGGGGATAATATCCATAAACGCCGTGACCGTTACCCTGTCGGCTCTTTCCGCAATGATACGGGACAAGCACAGCGGCAGATATAATTCCCTCTGCACCGCTCCGGTAAGCAGGAGCTGCATAGCCGCGGGATATATCTGCTCCGCCTGGCTGTGCTCCGTGATAATATGCGTTATAACTCTTGTTATAACGGAGCTTTTCTGCGTTTACAGGGGCGCCGGATTTTTCTCCGCGTCAGAGCACCTGAAGCTGATGGGATTGATAGCCGCCAACTCCTTTACATATTCCTCTCTTATGTATCTTATTGCGGCGCTGGTGCGCTCGGAGGGAGCGTGGAACAGCCTCGGTGTAATAATAGGCACACTGGTTGGCTTTTTGGGCGGCATATATATGCCCATAGGAACGGTTTCGGAAAGCGTGGGGGACGTTATGAAATGCCTGCCGGTGATCTACGGCGCCGCAGCTTTCAGAGAGATCATGGCGGGCGGTATCGCCGAAACTACCTTTGAGGGTGCACCGGCGGAAATGCTGGACGGCTTCAGAGAGGTAATGGGCATAGACCTTAACGCATTCGATATTGATTTTACTCCCGCAATGTGCGTAACCGTCCTGCTTGTCTGCGGAGCGGTGTTCCTTGCGGCGGGAACTGCGGTCACGGGCATAAAGCAAAGATCGGACAGGTAAGGAATACTTAAACCGCCGCAAACGCCGTGGATATGACGAACGGACGCATTGTATGCGTCCGTTCGTTCTGTTATGCGCTTTATGCTTTGTTCTGTCCGAACATCATTTCGGCGAATTTTACGGCGTACTTATTCCAAAAGCTCATGTCGTGACCGCCGCCGCTTTCCTCATAAAAATGCCCGATCCCCAGTTCGTCAAGAAAACGGTGAAATCTGCGGTTGTTTTCTATCAGAAAATCCTCCGTGCCGCACGCCATGAATATCTCGGGGATATTTTCACCCCTGTCCTTTAATTTTTTTACCAGCGTTTCCGGATCGTTATCGCTTTCCAAAACCTTGTCAAGCTCCCCGAAGCATTCCCTGTAATATTCGTAATTGGCAACGCCGTTGTCTTCCCCCGGCTTCATTCCCGCAATATCGCGGGTAATGAGAGCGGAGGAAAGCGCAGCCGTTTTCCCGAAAATCTTGGGATACGCCAAAGCAGTGTGCAGCGCGCCGAAGCCGCCCATGGAATATCCCATAATATACGTGTCCTCCGGCTTTTCCGCCAGTCCGAACGTCCTGCGGACATATCCTGTCAGTTCCTCTCCGAGAAAAGTACAGTATTTGTGTCCTGTGGATATGCCGTCAAGCCAGAATGCGTTCTCGCCGTTGGGGATAACAACCGCAAAATTGTACTTTTCCGTCAGATATTCCGGCATCCAGTTTGTTCCACAGTCGCTGTAGCCGTGGAGCAGGAAAAGTGTTTTCATTTTTCTTTTGCCGTACGAACCGTTTTCGGAATATCGGTGCTCACGGATATCATTGGGGATTACCGTTTCAAAGGTTGTATATCTGCTGAGAGAATTTGAGTAGAATTTTACAGAAAGCTGTGACATTTATAAATCCCTCCCGTCATTAGACCTACTCGGAAACTGTAGAAATGCTGAACGACGCAGGATTTTTTGTATCAGGCAAAGCGCATTTTCCGCAGTAATACTTGATGTATTACAAGGAAAATGGGCGAAGCATGATGCAAAAAAGACAAGTCGGGCAGCGTTTTGGAAGTTT
>JAMPAO010000018.1 GCA_023667165.1 Ruminococcus sp.
TGTTAATTATTTGTAAACTTTGCTTTTTAGGTCTTGACTTTATTTAGCAGGTTTTCAAAATATTGCACCGCTGCAATAGCGGCGGTGCGCATCTTAAAAAGAGGGGTAAACTATGCAGACGGAAATGCTTTTGAACTTGAAGCAATGGATAAAAGAAGGCGGAAATAAATACAAACGATTTTACCGTACTCGCTACTGGATGAACGTCAGAACAGATGTAATGAAAATGTATCATAGAGAATGTATACGGTGCAGGAGTTTGGGTAAACCGCTCGAAGATAGCAAAGCGGTCATCGTTCATCATGTAAAGCATGTGAAAAAGTTTCCCGAACTGGCGGACTCTTTGTATTTTGAGCTTGAAGATGAAAAGTATAAACAGTGCTTATCGGGTAAAAGATACGGCAATGATGTACGGGTAACAAACAACGGAAATGTAATGTGTTTAAGACCTGCTGATTTTAAATGCGAACTGTTCATAGACTTAGATACGCATAAGGCGGTGCAGCTTTTGCCGCTGTGCAGGGAGTGTCATAAAATCGTACATATGGGAGCAAGTGCAGCCGCAAATGAGAAGTATCCTGAACGGTGGTAGGAGTACGGCGTTATCCCCCCCCTGACCTTAAACGATTTTTGCAGCTCTGCAGAATACCGTGAAGGGTGGGGAGTCTGTTTGCAAGTATTTCGGATGTGACGGGGCAGGGTTATCACGAGAGAACGCCTTGCGAGTAATTTATATTTTTAGATACGATTTACCCAAACGGGGGTAATTTACAAAAATATTTGCGGTTTATATTTTTAAGGAGGAATTTTCTATGGCTTATGATCTGGAAAAAATAAGAGAGAGCCTTATTGCGCAGCTTGTTGCAAACGGCTCGGATATTGAGGCATTCAGAGAGCAGATAGACTCTTACATCTGGTTTACGGTGCAGGAGCATGAAATGCGCGAGGATATACGCAAAAGAGGCAGAGTGTATATGTCTACAACTGCAACGGGTAAAAAGATTGAAAAGGAAAATCCATCTGTTGACAAGGTGCTGAAATTTTCAAAGCAGCGTATAGAAATACTGAGGAGACTGGGATTTTCGATCGACTCATGTATTGCGCCCGCCGAGGACGAGGATATCTGACGGAAGTTTGAGGGAGTGCTGTGTATGGCTGAAATTACAAGCAAATATCTGCTTGAGTACATCGATATTGTAAATAATTCAAAAGTGCCTGTTTGCGAAGAACAGGTGCTTTTGATAAAGCATATCCAAAAAGTATTCCGAGAAGAAGATATTTATACGGACGATGAGCAGACCGAAAAATATTTTGCGCTGCAAAGGTTTTTCCCATATAAGCTGTTTGCATGGGAGAAGTTTTGTTTTGTGCTCCATAACTGTACATATAACAGAGACGGAACTCTGCGTTTTCCCGACCTGTTTATTTATGTGGGCAGGGGTTCGGGTAAAAACGGTTATCTGACGTTTGAGGATTTTGCGCTGACTACTCCCGTAAACGGGGTAAAAAATTATCATATAAGCACATTTGCGGCATCGGAGGCAAACGCAAAGACATCTTTTATGGAGCTTCACGACATTATACTCGATAACAAGAAGCTGAGCGAGGCGTTCAAGGTAACGCTGGAAGTTATAAAAAATATCAAAACAGGCTCGGAGATAACATTTCACACAAGCAATGCAAAGACCAAAGACGGAGGCAGACAGGGCAAGATAAACCTTGACGAGCTGCATACCTTTGAAAATTACGACCTTATGAATGTAGCCCTCACGGGACTTGGCAAAAAGGAAAAGACGCGCACAACATATACCACTACAGACGGCGATGTGCGGGATGGGCCTCTTGATAATATAAAGGAAAAATCCATGCGTATATTACAGGGCGAAGAAGCGGATAACGGATTTATTCCGTTTATGTGCAGATGCACTCTTGAGGAAATAAACGACCCCGCAAACTGGGTAAAGGCTGTGCCATCGCTTAATGAGTTTCCCGAACTTAAACGGCAGATGACAAAGGAGTTTGCGGATTTTGTGAAAGACCCCATAACTTATTCGTCATTTGCCACAAAGCGGTGCAACTGTCCTTACGGAGAAAGAGAAGCGGGAATAACAAAATGGGAGAATATAAAAGCCTGCTGCAGCGGGGAGAGACCAGAAAATTTTGACTTTTTAGAGGGGCAATACGCTGTATTCGGTGTGGACTTTACAAAGGCAAACGACTTTGCGGCGGCTTGTATCGTGATACTTTCAAAAGGGGTAAAATACGTTATAAGTCACACATGGATATGCCGTAATTCGGCGGATCTGTACCGAATAAATTTTCCTCTTGATATGGCGGTAATGCGGGGAGAAGCAGAATGGGTGGACGATGTGGAAATTCAGCCCGAGCTTATAGCGGACTGGGTGGACAGTTACCGTGAAAAATACAGCCTTATAATGGGCGGAGCGGATAATTACCGATGGGCATTGCTGCGCAGAGGCTTCGAGGCAATAGGATATAAAGGGGAGATACGCAGGGGCAGCAACGAGTGGGGCAAAAAGCGCGGTCTTATATACATAAACAGACCGTCGGATACGGATAAAAACGTGCTTGTATTATTATCCGACCTTGAGCAGAGGAAGCTGTATTTCGGAGATAATATGATAATGCGCTGGTACTTGCAGAATACAAAGAAGGTTGAAAAGAACGGCAGTGTAAGACTTGAAAAGGTCGATAAAAAATCACGGAAAACGGACGGGGTAATGGCACTGCTGGCCGCATATCCGTGTATAAATAATCTTGAGCCTTATGATAAGAGCGGGGAAGATACAGAAGCGGAATTTGAGCTTACAGTGAGAACCTATTAACGAAAGGAGCAGGGGTAATGGAACAGTCGGATATAGACGCTATGATAACGGCGATATGCAATGATATGACAGTGTATACGGAAGAAACCGTGAAAAAGGTAAAAAAGGCAGTGGACGAGGAGGCAAAGCGTCTTGTTAATGCTGTAAAAGCCGACTCTCCCGTGAAAACGGGAGAGTATAAACGGGGATGGGGTAAAAAGACTCTTGCCGATAAAGACGGGAGATACTTGCTTGCGGCTATACAGAAAACGCCGAAAAAGAGTATAGTTCATTTGCTTGAACGGGGGCACAAAACAAGGTACAAAGGGAAAGAATACAAATATGCGAGGACATATCCTCACGTTACGGGGCATCAGACAGAAGCGTACAAGAACCTCGATAAGAAATTAAAGGATATTTTATAAAGAGGAGCGTTATAATTATGGAAAACAAAACCGAAAAAAGAATAGTGGAAACAGGCGGCTATTGTATAGAAACCGAGGTCACTGCGAATGTTGAGGTCAGCGACAGGGAGATCAAAGATTATGCGGTACTTATGCTTAAAAAATACAGAGGAGAGTACATAAAGAATATTGAGATAAAAATAACCGATGACGGTTTTGTCGATATACAATGTAATTTCAAAAATGTAAGGTTTGACCGAATACGCAGAATTACAGGATATCTGGTAGGAACTCTTGACCGATTTAACGATGCTAAAAGGGAAGAGGTAAGTCATAGGGTAAAACACAGCATGTAGGGTTACACAGCGAAACCGAGAAGATTTTTGAGAGCTTAACAAAGTGTAATGAAGGTATATTTCGGATTTGAAGTAAGCGGCTTTTTTTCCTTGTTATCAGGTGAAGGCTCGTTTAAGGGTACATGGGAAATAAATATGCTTATAAGACATGGAATAAAGCAAAGGCATATTTTTTGAGTTATCGGATTGGGTAAACCGAAGCAAGGGTACAATACGGAAGTAAGAAGAAACAGAAGATATTTTTTCTCTGTTTTCTCATTTTATTTTCAGAAATCGGATCCGAAGATACATTCTTCCGATGGACATAGGTACAGGGCATATGTAAGTGACTCGAAGATAGAAGATTGACAGGGAGTGTCGGTAATGGAATATAATATGCTCACATCTCTGATAAATGAATTCAAAGGAAGACTCAGAATAACATGGCAGGATGAAACCGAAACCGAACTGATAAAGGGTTACATACAATCGGGAGACAGATATCTCTCCGACATTGCAATGGGAGCTCGGATAGATTACAACTCGGACCTTTACGCAAAAGAGCTTTTATACAATTATGTGTTATATGTGAGAAGCGACTCGCTTGCGGAGTTTGGAAAAGCGTACAATTCGGAACTGCTGAATCTACGCATTACATATCGAAGGAGTCTTGCGGATGAAGAAAATAAAGAATAGCATAGAAAGCGTACAGTTTAACGATGGCTTTTTGTATTTGTGCAGATTAAATGACAACGGCGATATTGATTATGCGTCAAAACGGCTGTATTATTACGGCATACGAAACCTTACGCAGAAGCGTCTTGATGAAGCGGCTCAGCTGCAGGAACAGTATGATTTGGCTGTGCATATACCGCTGGAGTCTGTAGGTGCTTGCAGAACATATGACTGTGTACTGCTGCGAGGGGTAACATACCGTATAATGAAGGTGCAGGAAGTGTATACGACTAATCCGCCCATAGCCATATTAACTCTCAGTGTATGGGAAATGGAGGTGTAAAGGTTTGAGCCTCGGAACGTTTTTCAAGGAACTTATGGGTAAACGAAGTGCATCGGATACGGAACAGCCCAAACTGATATATTCAAACGGAAGCGTATATGTACCTTCGATAGTCGAGGGCGAGCTTATGCGGACGGCGTTTGCAATAGGGGTAGACTACATTGCGGCTGCTGTGGGCAAATGCGAGATAAGAACCTTTTTAAGGGGCAAGGAAACTCATGGAGATGAGTGGTACAGATGGAACATAAAACCCAACAGCAGACAGACCTCTACTCAGTTCTGGGCAAATGTGATACATAATCTGTATTATAACAGAGAAGCGCTGATAATTCCCATAAATAATCAGCTTATTGCAGCCGACAGCTGGTGTAAAACGGAGTACGCCCTTAAACCTACGGAGTTTACAAATGTTTCCGTAAACGGGTACACTTTAAGGGAAAGCTATGACAGCGGGAACGCCATATATCTTACGGGAGAGAACAGCGTAAACATACAAAACATGATAATATCTTTGGGAGGGATGCTCGATGATATTCTGAAAACAGCCTGTACAAAGTATTACAACGAGGGCGGAGAGCATGGTATACTGACTTATGACACAGCCCAGACGGGTAACGATAAGGACAGCAAAAGGCTTCAGAAATTGCTGGACGATGATTTTGCAAGTTATTTCAACAGCAGAAATGCAGTACTGCCTTTATTTACAGGGGTAAAATACGAGGCGGCGTCCAAAAATACGGGAAGTCAGAGGACAAGCATTGTATCGGATATGACGGATGTTATAAACACGGCTTTTTCATGTATGGGTCAGGCACTGAGAGTGCCGCCTGCGCTACTGCTTGGGGTAACGGCGAATGTAGAGGAAAATGTGCGGAACTTCCTCACCTTTTGCATAGACCCGTTAATGGATATGATAACGGAGGGAGCTAACAGCGTGATATACGGAAGGGCGGTACTTGACGGAAGCTGCCTGCAGGCGGATACTTCCTGCATTGAACATATTGACATATTCGGTGCGGCAAACAGCATAGACAAGGTTCACAGCAATTCCGTATTATCCGTAAACGAAATAAGACGGAAAATAGGAGAACCGATTATACGGGAAAGCTGGGCGGACGGTTATGTGCAGACCAAAAACTATGAAGGGGTAAATACGAAAGGAGGAGAAGATGATGGATAATATAAACGGACTCAAAGGGTACGGCATAAGAATGTGCTTTGAACTTAATGAGCATATCCGAGAGGCGGATCTTTATATTTATGACGATATAAAGTCCGATGATGTGGATTTCCTGACAGGCGAGACTGTTCCATCGGAAACGGATGAAAAGCGCATATGCGATAAGCTGTCGGAGATACCCGACAATTATCTGTTAAACGTATATATTGCGTCTAACGGCGGAAGCGTAAAGACGGGGCTTGCCATCTATTCCATGCTTAAACGCAAGGCATGCAGGAAGCGGGCGTATATTGACGGTGTGGCATGCAGTATAGCGAGCGTTATTCCTATGGCGTGCGAGGAGGTAATAATGTACCCCACCTCGCTTATGATGATACACGCCGCATCGGGACTTTTCATGGGTACTGCGGACGAACACAGGGCGTTTGCGGAGGAGCTTGACGTTATAACGGAGAGCGCGGCAAAGGCGTATCTTGATAAGGCGGGAGAGAAGCTGGATGAGAATGTACTGCGTGAAATGCTGAAAAAAGATACGTGGCTCAATGCGGAGCAGTGTCTGGGGTACGGACTCTGCGACAGAATAGAGTCAAAAGCCGAAAAGCGTGAGGGTACTCCCCATGGGCAAGCCGCTATGCCGTCTTTGAATGAAAACACCGAAAAAACGGCGGAGCAAACAAAGAAAATAAACGCAGCTGCGGTAGCGGCGGCATTTATAAACAGTATTTAAGGAGGATGTTATTATGACCAGTCTTGATATGCAAAATGAGAAAAAGGCACAGCTTGCATCCGCACTTGCTGCGGCAATGAAGAACAATGATGAAACGGAGCTTGCCAGAGTATTCGGTGAACTCAGTACACTTGTACAGGATAAGATAACCGCCGAGGCAAATGAACTGGGAGCGTCTATGGCGCAGGACAGCACGATACTTGCATCGAGGGGTTACAGGCAGCTTACTGCGGCGGAAACGAAATTTTACATGGCTTTGGGTAACGCCTTTAAGTCGGGCGACCCCAAAATGGCGCTTAACGGTGCGGAAGCGATAATGCCCGAAACGATAATCGAAGCGGTGCTTCAGGATATTAAGAAAAAGCATCCTCTGCTTGAGCATATCAATCTTGTAAATACATACGGTGCCGTGAAGCTCCTTGTCAATACTGCGGGTACTGACACTGCCGTATGGGGCAAGCTGACGGAGGATAAGAAAAAAGAGATATCCGCTTCCATAGAGGAGATAGATACGCAGCTTTTAAAGCTGACCGCATATCTTCCGGTGCCTAAGGCTATAAAGGATCTGGGTCCCGTATGGCTTGACAGCTATGTAAGAACGATGCTCAGCGAGGCTATTGCTTTAGGCTGCGAAAAAGGCGTGATAGAGGGCAGCGGCAAGGACGAGCCTATAGGAATGACGAGGGTAGTCGGCAAAGAAGCTGTTGTAACAAACGGCGGATACTCGGAGAAAGAGGCTGTTGCGGTAACAGACCTCAGTATTGAAACCTACGGAACGCTTCTCGGAATGCTTGCGACAAATTCCGAAACGGGAGATACAAGGGATATTGACGATGTGATACTTGTCTGCAATCCCGTGGACTATTTCACAAAGGTTATGAAAGCGACCAGTATGCTGATACAGGCGGGTACTTATGTTAAGGATATACTTCCCTTCCCCACAACGATAATCCGCTCGGCGGCGGTGCCTAAGGGCAAGGCGATCATCGGCATCGGAAGCAGATATTTCCTCGGCGTGGGCAACTCCAAAAACGGTACTCTCGAGTATGATGACAGCGTACAGTTCTTAGAGGATAACAGGGTGTATATGAGCAAGCTCTACGCCAACGGCAGACCTTTAGATAATAACGCATTCATTCTGCTCGATATAAGCGGACTTGAGCCTTTGAGGACGCAGGTCACCACATGGACGGAAGCTCCCGATGCGGCGGCGCAGACAAAGTACAATCAGGGTGCGGGGAATACCGATGATACCGAATAATAAAAGGGGGACTTAAGTTATGTGGGAAGATAGGGTAAACAACATTGATGAGGATGAAATAGCGGAGCGGCTGTCGAAGCTTGGGATACCTTTTGCCGATGAATATTTTCCCGACTCTAAGGCTGCGCCCTATGCGGTGTATACCACACCCGAAGCCGAGTATGACGGAGCGGACATGATAAACCTTTACAGAAAGCAGACGTTCAGAATAGAGCTCTACACGGCTTCTAAGAGAGATCCTTTAAGACGGAAGCTGTTTGAGCTTTTTGAGGATGTGCCTTTTCATGTTGACGAGGTAAGCGGCGGAATGAAGAACTTTTATGTAACTGCAATCACATTCAGGCAGACATTGTTTGATTTAGACTGCGGCGATGAAATGGAGGAGTAATTATGGCAAAGACACAGACAAAAAAGACATTATACGGATCGGGTAAAGTTTACTCGACCAATTATTCGGAGAGCGAGTTCCCGAAAGTAAACGACTTTAAGAACTTAACGCAAACTGAATCGGCTGCGATACTGGCGTACATTAAGGAGAAGTGTGTTCCCGATAACCGAATAGGGCTTCTTAAAGGCGGGTTCAATGTTAATCTGACAACGAGCAGTCTTACAGATCAGGACGATCTGGGCGAGCTTAAAGTGGATGTTATCAATTCCGAGACTGCCACGGCGGGGTTTAATCTTTTTAACGTAAACGGTGAGATAATTGCTGCGCAGTACCCCACCGCAACATACAGCAAGGTAGAGACGGACGGTTCATCTCTGGCGGCTATCGGCGGTATCGAACATATTGACGAAACGGTTCATGTTATCATTTTCCACCGAGCCGACACGGAAAACGGAGACACCTACGTAATTTGTGCGGGACGTAATGTAAGCGGACTTACGGTAGCCTATACTCCCGACAGTGTAACTCCCATGCCCGTGACCATAAACTGCGAGCCTCTTAACGACAGGGGTAATCTTGTATGGGTTTACGAACCGCCTAAGACAGCGGCTGTGAATAAGGAAAGTGAGTGAGGGGGTAAATAAACTGTGCTGAAGGCTGATACTCCAAAAATCATAGCGGGACTTCAGCCTTACGGAGACGTGGACTGTAATATATGCAGCGTTGAGATGTGGGAGGCTGTTATAAAAGCACTGCAATACAACATTGCCGATAAAATGCTGCATATTACAGCGGCGTTAATAAAAGAAATGCCTTGCAAAATGCTGCTGAAAAGCTCTTGCAAGGCATTTCTTTTAAACTACGTAAAGGCTGTAAACAACTACTGTGAAAATAACATCGATATGTACATGCAGCCCGAGTGCTGCGAGTTTGATTTTGAAAAGAACGAAGCTGACGAAAAACTGCTTATGCCTGTTTTTACATATGAGGAGCATACGGTGGCGGAATATACGGGGCTTTCCTTTAAGGAAATTTCGCAGTTAGATATATTTACGTATAGGTTATATCTGGCGGACGCATTAAAAGTAAATATTTTAAAGCGGGCTGACGGAACGGGCAAGGAATATCTTAACAAGTGTTACCGATATATGCATCAAATCGATGACGATATCGGATGTTAGGGGGTAAAAATTATGGCAAACTACGGTTATCTGGCGAAGATAGGCGCTGACACTTCCAGCTTTTCAAAGGCAATGAAAAACCTTGTTACAGAGTCGAAGCAGGGTGCGGGACTTATTCGTGATGCGCTCAATGCGATAAAGGTAGACCCCGCAAACATTACCGCTGCCGAAACTGCGATGAGGAAACTTACGGAACAGCAGAATGCGGCGAAGGACTCCCTTACAAAGCTGGATGCGATAAAAGACGATGTGTACTCCTCGAAAGACGTAAAGGCTATAGAGCAGTATGAGTCTGCCGTGCTTAAACTGCAAACGCAGGTGGCAAGCACTGCGGCTCAGATGGGTAAGCTGTCCGAAACGCTGAATTTAAAGGAAGCTGCAAGCAGTGCGGAGCGGCAGCTGGGGCAGATCGAAAACAGTCTGGAGCAGACGGGACGGCAAGGCGGCGAAAGTCTGGCGCAGGGGGTAACGGACTCTTTTGCTTCGGTAAAGGGAACGCTTGACACATTTGTGGGAAATGTATTCGCAGACCTGTTCAACAATGCCATGAGTGCAATAAATGCGGCTCTTGAGGTGGGCATACGCAAGGTATACGAAACGGGTACTCAGCTTGAAACGTCAATGTCGAGAGTGGCTGCAACAATGCTTCTCGACAGAAACGAGAGTACGTATGCGGACTTGTACAATGCTGCGG
This sequence comes from Ruminococcus sp., assembly GCA_023667165.1. Classification (GTDB taxonomy): domain Bacteria; phylum Bacillota; class Clostridia; order Oscillospirales; family Ruminococcaceae; genus Huintestinicola. The sequence goes on from JAMPAO010000018.1 coordinate 10,014, forward strand.
CGGAAGCGGGGAAATCCACTGTATTTACGGCATCTCAGGCGGCGGATGCGCTCAATTACTTTGCACTGGCGGGGTACAAGGCAGATGAAGCTATAGCTGCACTGCCGAGAGGACTTGCATATGCACAGGCAAGCGAGCAGGATTTGGCAACTGCTGTAGATGTACTCACGGACTCCATGACTGCGCTGGGACTTAAAACAGAGGACGCAAAAGAGTCGGCGGATAATATGCAGATACTCTCCGACCAAATGGCTGCTGCGGCTTCCGACTCCAACACTTCGGTGGCGCAGCTGGGGGAGGCTGTACTTACCATCGGAGCTACAGCGAGAAGCCTAAAGGGCGGCACTGCGGAGCTTAATACCATGCTGGGCGTTCTGGCGGATAACGGTATAAAAGGAGAAGAGGGCGGTACTAAGCTACGAAATGCGCTGAATTCTCTCATATCCCCCACAAAGGATGCGCAGGCGGCACTTGATAAACTTCATGTTTCCCTTTATGACGACAATGAGCAGAAGCGTGCGCTCCCCGATGTGTTCCTTGACCTTGAAAATGCCATGAAAGGGTTCTCGGAAAAAGAACGGGATCAGACACTGGCGGATATTTTCAACACACGCGACCTTGCGGCGGTAAATGCGCTGCTCGGAACATCTGCGGAGCGTTTTGAGGAGCTGCAGACCGTCATAACAAATTCGGACGGCGCCTGCGAGAAAATGGCTGAAACGCTTACCGATACCGTTGACGGTACAAAGAAGCTGTTTGACTCTGCTGTTGACGGCTTTGCAAATTCCGTGTTTGAGCAGTTCGGCGGGGACATCAAGGAGTTATTCGGGGAGCTTGCGGAGTATGTGGGGAAGGCTGAGGAGTCGCTGGACGGAAAGCTCGGCGATAAGCTGTCGGAGCTTGCGGGAAAACTCCATGACCTTGCGCTTAAGATGGCGGAGTTTGCCCTTGACGAAGGGCTTCCCGCTTTGATAGACGGACTTACATGGGTAGTCGACCACACGGATGAGATAAAATCCGCCGCCGAAACGCTCGGTAAAGGCTTTCTGGCTCTTGCGGGCGTAAACGGCGTTACAAAGGCTGTTGACGCTTTTAACTCTCTTAAAACGGGGGTAACTGGGCTTAAAGCGGCGTTTGAAAATGCGGGCGTTGCGGGGGCTTTGGGCGGCATCGCCACTGAGGGGGCTGCGGCTTCCACAGCGGCTTCCTCTTTGGGGGCGGTGTTATCTGCCCTGCCGTGGGCTGCGGTTGCCACAGGGGCTGCTCTGGCTGCCTCTGCGCTTGCCTCTTGGCTTAATGCTGCGGGGGAGGCTGCTTTGGCGGCTTCGGCTTTAAAAACGAGTGCGGACGAGGGTTATCTTGCCATAACAACGGCATCGGCGGCACTTGACGATATGTACAACAACATTGAGAAAGACAGGGCAATTGACGATGCGGCTGAGAAGGCTCACGCTTATTGGAAACAGCTTGAGGGACTTGTGGATGCGGACGGTAAGATAATCGAGAAGCAGGGGCTTGTACAGACCGTCATAAAAAACCTTAACACCACTCTCGGCACTCATATGGAGATTGTAGACGGTCAGATACAGGGTTACGCCGATTTGGCCGGCTCTATAGATGGGGTAATCGAGGCGTACAGAAGGCAAGCCATTGTTGATTATAAAAAAGAGGGCTTCGATAAAGCTGTTGTTGAGGAAGAAGGAATAAACGAACAGCTGAAAAATGCGGAAAAGAACTATAAGAACGCTCAGTCTGTAAGGGCAACGTGGGATAAGACCGTTGAAATCATAGAGGGAATGGGCGCGTCCTACAGCACTAATGACCTTTATCTCGAACAGTTAGAACGGGTGCAGAGCCTTGATGTGCAGTATGCGGACGATTTTCTGACATATATGGAGCGGGTGTCAAACGGCAGGATAGACTCAGCCGAGAAGCTCGCCAAAAATGCGGCGTATAAGGGTAAAAGCCTTGTACTTTGGTATGATGAGTTCTTAAAGGAAAATGAACAGGCACTGTACAACACCTACGGTGCCGCACTTACGGCTAAAAGGCAAAACGAGGAAATTCAAAAGGATTTTGCGGCTTTGTTTGAGGAGTCCGAGGGCTATGCTTTATCCGAAAATATGGCTCACGCAGATGAAAGCGAACAGCGGGCAAAAGAGCATTTTGAAAAGTTCGGATATTCGGCTTCCGAGTCCTCAGCGGATGAAGCGGGTGACGAGGATGCGGCAAAGACTGTAAAAGAGGAATTTGACAGGCGGAAGCTGCAGCTTGATATTGACCTTAAAGACGCCAAAATTTCTTCAAAGGAATATGAGGAAGCGTACAAAGCTCTTATCGATGAGCTGTTCGGCGGTACGGACAGCTACAATGAATATTACTCAAAGTGGCAGGACGTCAGGGACAAGAACCTTAAAGAAGTACAGTCTGCGATAGACTCTCAGACCCGTGAAGATTACAAGGCTCTTACTTCCGATTGGGGTAAACGCTGGGATGAGATAATAAGTCAGGCGGATATGTCGGGGTACAACACGGAAGGACTGTCCGAGAAAGTCGATGAGCTTCTCCGTGAAATAACCGATTCGGCTACTGCCACCGAAGATGACAAGCTGGCATATGAAAAGAAACGTGTGGACTTCTGGGAGAAGCAGCAGAAAGAGAAAATACAGGAATTAAAAGACACGGCAAACGAAAGCGACACCGATGAATATGACTCAAAATGGCTTCTGGAGCAGCTGCGGGAACTTGAAAAAAATGCAAAGACCGACTCTTTAAGAGCGGCTGTAACAGCCGAGATAGCGGAGCTTAACAAGGATATAAGAAATACATGGAAAGACGAGGCTGAAAAAACCGTTGACGAAATAACCAAACAGGCGGATAAGGCGGCTGAGGCACAGGAAAAAGCTGCCGAAAAATACAGCGGGCAAATCGACCTGTTCAGTCAGGTAACAGACAGCAAGGGTAAAAAAGTAAATGTTTTCAATGATTTGGGAGATATAAGCAAGAAGTATTCCAAATACACAGAGGGACTTGAAAAGCTGAAAAAGACGGATATTCCGTCAGACCTTTTAAGCCGCATTATCAGTATTGACGATATAGACCAGAAGCTTGAAATAATTAACGAGATACTGTCACTGTCGGATAAGGGCAGAGATATGTGGTTTTCGGATTATACCAAAGCAATGGATGCGATCAATGGAGCAGCCGAGGCGGAGACTGCGGATATCAAGGCAAGTGCGGACAGCGGGGCGCAGGAGGCTTTAACAACACTTAAAGAGGGCTTTCAGCTGCTCCCCGAGGATGCGTATAAACAGGGACTTGCATCGGGAGACGCATTTATTCTGGGACTTAATGAAAGACTTGCCGAATCGGGTACGGGATACAGGATCGATTTGTCTGCCGATACGGGTTACACTTACGCAAACGGCGGTACTGCCGAAACCAGTACGGCAAGCAATGAGTACATTAACGGCAACAGACAGGATGCCGCTACGGCATTATCGGCGCAAGGGGTAAATACGAACAGCAGAAGCGGGAACAGTGCTTTGTATACAGCGCAGGGAACAGTGGCATCGGATGTGCTGCCGTCTGTATTGGAAGGGGCGGTAATTATTTCTGGAGATGCCACTTATGTTGTCAATGTTGCGGGAGTTGAGGTCATACGGAAAGAAATACGGGAATTTAACAAGCAGAATACACTGACGGGTACAAATGTTACGGGACTTTAATTGATACCGCATCGGAAGCTGTCATCGGATAAAGGGAGGGAGCATACGGGTAACGGAAAACGAGACAGCTTCCGAAATTTTTTTTAATAAGTTTGGATAATCCCTCAAAAATCCGACCTTAACATTCAATTCCTTAACTATATAAATAAGGGTAAGCAAGAAAGAAAACGACACGAAGAAGAACATGAAGCAAGGATTGATGAGACTCGAAGAAGAAACTCGAAAAAGAGATAAATAATCAATTTCGACATATGAAATTCGGTTTATCGAAGCAGCAAAATGATTTCCGCATCCTGTTCTACACTACAATAACAACAGGAACCCGGAGTGAATGTGGAATGTTTAGGCTAGCTGAGAATTAACCGGGACTGAAAGCAAATAGATTATGATAGAACCGACTCGAAGACGGCTGTGTGATGGAGATGAAGATCGAAGTATGATAAAGAAAAATCCAAACGGAATGAAGCTGGCAATTGGAGATTACACATTAAGATATATAAAATCCTACACCTACACTTGGACTCCCGAATATTACTCATCGGGAGCATATACGACATGGGACTTTCAAACAGTTGAGGACAGAGTATATCTCGGAACACGTTTTTCCGCAAGCATAACAACATCCAATATGCCAGAGAAAGAAGCTCAATTACTTGTTTTAGCGCTGTCGAAGCGTATTTTCAATTTCAGTGATTACGGCACGGCAATTCCCGAGGACAAGCCTGTTTTGGCGGAGATAGACTCCATACCCGTAACGGTCACATCATCTGCTTCATCGGGCAGATACGCTTCCGTCAGCTTTACAATTAAAGCCGCTTCCCTCAGTGATGACGGAAGAAGCGGCGGTCTTTGACCTTGCTTTGACTATCGGAGGCGGTATTGTACCGAGATTTTCGGATATTAACGTAACAAGAGCCGCAGGAGGTCTTGGAACAAGCGGAGTGGTAATAACGGAAATGACATTTACAATTCCCGCTTGTGACATCGATTCGGTCAGCGCATACCGTGCCGCTCCTGTAGAGATAGGACATGCCATTCGTGACAGTGAAGGGAATATTACAGGCGTGGGTTCGAGGATAGGACTTCCCACGATGTATATTTCGGGCAGGGCAAAATCAAAAGGGGTAATAACATTTACATGCCGTGACGGTATGGCATTTCTCGGTGCGCAGATACCATATTCCGATTTTACGGGAAACAACGGTTATATTGACCTTAACAGTATAATAGATTACATACTGCATAAAAGCGGTCTGGATTTCAGAAGTGGAGGCGGATACACAAACATACATTTCCCCCTGTCCTTTCTGGATGGTAAAAGTTATGCTGACATATTGCAGGCTGTATCGGCTGTTCTTGTCGGAGTTTGGTATGAAACGGAAGATAAAGATTTGCAGTTTATCCCTTTCGGAAACAGTGCGGGATTTATCAGACCCGTTTGCTGTACAAATGTAGAAGAAGGCTGTGAATATAAACCATCGGCAATTCTTGCGGCGGACGGTGAGGGTAACATATATAAACGGGGCAGCGGTTTTCATTCTTATGATACTTTGCAGATAGACTCCTCGCTTCTGACAGAGGATATCGTGTCTGCAATCGATAACAGGCTTAATATTTCCGCGGGCAATGTGCCTGTATTTTACGGAATGCGGTGCGAACGCTGCAAGCTTGATGTTATACCGCCTGTGATCTGCAAGGGTACTTTTGAGGAAACCGAAGACCGTGAATGGTGGATAAATAATATTCGGGCGTCCGTAACACCTACGGGAATATATGCTTCTCTTGTTTTTAATGACCCGTCATGCGATGAGATAGGAGAGCGAGGGGTACTGTCTAAGGCAATTGAAAGCAGAATAACATACGGGGAACACGGAAACTGGGTTTTCGATAAGTATAAAGGACTGCGGATATTTGTACCGTCATCCTCGAAATCCGAGGAATAGGGGGTAATGCAAATGAAAAGTGGATATGAAGCTGATTTTATAAAGGAAGTAAAAGCGGGCGGATTTGCGGTAAGTGATATAATATTCATAGATAGAGACCCTGTTGAGGTTGAAAGGGTAAACGATAATGAAGTGTATGCAATATATGAAGACCCCGAAAGTCCAAATGTAAAGTGGAAGCAAACATGGAAAGCCGAGGGTTCGGGTAACAAAAGATATAACTTTATGCAAACTGTAGAGAGGGTGAGCGAATGACTGCGGCAGAAGCGGCGAGAATAATGATGAGCGTGGGAGGAAACACTGATGAAACCGAAGAACTGCCTTTGTCTAATGTTCAGTTTTATTACTACGAGTCAACGGGAAGTGAAACCCTTTCTTACAGCGATACAAATCGCCCGAACCCGTCTTATAAAAGCGTGAAGTATGAGAAGAACACCTTAGTTGAACAATATTACAAATACCGCTACTGGTATGATGAGGCTAATAATTATCACTATGAATATAAGTACGCTTACAGGCATTACTTGTTTGTAACAGAGAATGAAGATACACCCAACGAACGGGTAAAAGAAATTATAGACCTGGATAACGGCAAGGTGTATTCTTTGGAGGGATGGTAAATGACTTGTGCGGAAGCTGCCGCTTTAATGATGGGCGGCGGAGGCGGAGGTACGTCTGCGGGGTTATCCGAGCTTGAATTGCCGATATCGGTAGACTACAGCATAAAATCGGGGCAGTGGGGTAACGTCCTTGTGACGGAAACCTTTGCTAAGACCGAGGAACATGGAGAGTACACACGGCACATTGGATTGAATATCTACAACTTAGGGACTCCGAGTGAATACGTAAGCTCTATGTATATTTACAACAAGGGATACAATCCGTTGACAGGGGTAACGGAAGCGGGTGCGCAAAGCGGCTATCACTTTATCAGCTTCGGTAGTTTCTACACTCAGTAAAGGGGATAAGATTTCAAATGACAAGGAAGCAGCTGCTCGGAAGATTATTTCAATATTATATGTCAATGAACGTATCTCACAGTAACTTTGGATTTTACTGCCCGTGGCGGCAATTTCCGATAGGTTCTTATGTAACTGTACGGTTTGGGTACTGGGCAGAAGGTTATGACGGAGCGTCATATTTTAACAGCACAAATTACTGGTACACGACAGATACACGTTTTCTGCCCGAGAACGTGAAACCCGAGAACGGCTGTGCAATACCGCCCATATTTGCGGTGTTTAACATTACAAGCACCAAAGAATGTAATGCGGACAATATGATTTATATAAATGCGTATAACTATACCAAAGGTAATTATTACAGCATCCGATATGACAGCGGAAGGCTGTATAATTATGATGTCAATGGCAGGAGGGGTAATATAATGATATGCCCGCCTGGCAGATATAAAGTAAAGGTGCTGTGTTCGGGGGTGGGATACAACTTCAGCAGCGTACCCCGTGAGCGGGAGTTTGAAATATATGACAGTCGTAATGATCCGTCTATTTATACCGCTTATTTCAGTTCTTACGACATAAAGACTGTAAATGTAGACATGGAAGCCCGCTATGACTACTGCGGATACTGCGGAAGGGCGGAGAGAGAACTTTTTAATGTGGCAGACCTGTATCATAAAGTAATGTCATTCCCTGTGGGCGGGGTAAAAGCAACACCAGTTCTGACGGCTTTCGAGTCACCTATAGATGCTTTAAGCGGCGATGTAGGAATAAAGTTTAATGTTTATATAGACTACAAAAACGTAACCAACAGCATACCAAACAATAAGGTTTTGCTGGAGTCCGAGGACTTATTTGGCAGTTTGAAGGTACATTTCCCGAGGTCAGATTATTTGGGCACGGGATTCGAATGGCATTTTAACAACGGAAGCTATGACTTGTACTATCTCGAAGGTATCGACGCTGTGTGGAGTAAATATGCAAACCTTAACGAGTACACGGTTATGAGCGGCATAGATGATTATCTGTACGGAGCTACTTTTCACAAGGGCGGATATATAGATTATTCGTGGTACATAAACAATCCCGACTTTGACATTGAGATGTCTAATTCTGCATCAATAATCTGTGCTGTACCCTATGGCTTTCGGCTTAGAAGAGCGACTTCTGCAAAAGGTACATCAAGCGGATGGTTACAAGCGTTTTACACCTATGAGAGCCCTATTGTGGGTAATGACGAATATAATGCTTATAAGCATAATAAAACATGTATGCAGGTAACTACAGAAGCTATGAACTCTGAATACATACAGGGATATATGGCACAATGGAAGCAATGGCGCGCCGAAATGGATACAGCGCGTACTTCAATGTATGAGCCTGTATTGGAAATAAGCAATGGTGCGACATACAGTAATTATAAGGCGGATGCCTGGGTAAACAGGAATGCTCCAAACGGAAGCATTTTCTTCTGGCAGTATGTAGATGGCACGCGAAGTGTTATCGGAACTGCCGATGAACTGAGAGGTGAATATAAAGATGCAACAGTTCGGCACTCTAAATTTGCGGGAATACAACCCAGTATAAACCCAAACACAGGGGAGAGATTTGATGGAGTCTATACAGTCAAAACAGATGACATTTATTATAACCCAGGAGCAAGTGTATCTCTGACGGCTGAAGCTGTATTTCAAGATGTCTACGAACCCAAATACGAAGGCGAGGTCAACTGGGAGGGTAAAGAATATCACGAGCATTACAGGTTCTGGCAGCAAAACATTATGTATAGACCCTCTGTAATTGATTATTCGGATTTGGAGAGCTTTCTGCCTAAAATATAGAGGAGGTTTTTATATGAAAAAATTCGTACAAAACAACGCCCGCACCGCCACCGTCACATTAGACGGCGGAGAATGCGAGGTAATTTTCGGCAGCCGTTACAACGTTTTTTCCGTTCAGTCGGAAAACGATATAACGGTCTCTCTCGAAAGCGGCAGGACTGCGGGAGATGACGGCGTTATGCTCTGCAAAGGCGGGGAAAGCATTATGTACCCGCATATGATGAGGCTTGACAGGCTTTATATCACGGGTACGGGCAAGGTAAATGTTTTTGCCTCAAACGAGGCTGTAAACCCTTTTAAGAAAAGGGGGAAAGGGGGTGAGAGTAGCGGGGAAAAATACATAAAAAGCGAAGCCGTAACGACATATAATTACGCAAATTTCAGAGCGTGGTTTGACAGTGAGATAAAACCTGCGATCGAAGATATTTTCGATTTTTACTATGTTTCACCTTACGGGGACGCGGGGGAATGGCTTGTTTGGTCACCTAAACCACCCGAGTTGTCAGTACTTTTTGGAGGCATGCAAATGTATGGTAATTACATTAATCTGCAAGCCTATTACAGCGCGGGCGGCGGGCATGATTACGCACGGGGTAATCCCTTTAGGTTTTACCGCAAAGGAAACACCGTTATTTTCGGCTGTGGGGACTCAATAGCGCATTATGCGTATTTCGGCGATGAGAAAGTTGTGCTTGCGGCGGGGAAATGGTGCGAGGACGGAAGCGGCTTTGTTTCGCAGCTGCCGTCTGCGGTGGCGGATGTGGGAGTGTACGGCGGATATGGATTTGAGCCGTACACGATCCCCGAAACGGGCAGGACTTTGAAGAATGTTTTTACTGTTACCCAATCGGGCGGGAACGCAGTTCTGCCGATCGAATTTACGGCGGGCGGGGAGAATTATGTGAGGATCAGGAATAATGTTGCGGTGAAAATGTAGGAGGTGTAAAAAATGGATAAATTCACGGAATTTGCGAAGGTTATCATGGGCAGCATAATCACCGCCGTATCGGGTTTTTTAGGCGGTATGGACGGGATAATGTACGCGCTTTTGGCGTTCATTTCGATAGATTATGTAACGGGGGTAATGGCAGCGGCGAAGATGAAAAAATTATCTTCGGAGGTGGGGTTTTGGGGGATAGTGAAAAAAGTCTGCATAATTGCTTTGGTGGGGGTGGCGCATTTTATTGACGTTTACGTTATGCAGTCGGGGGATATTTTCAGAGCGGCTGTCGCTTTGTATTACATAGGCAACGAGGGCTTGTCACTGCTTGAAAATATTGAGAATTTGGGCGTTAAACTGCCGAAGAAGTTGGTGGACGCTTTGAAGCAGATACGGGATAAAAATGACGAGGAGGACAAGTAAATGAAAATTGAAGAAAAATTCTTAACCCCCAACAAGTACAGCAGACCGCAGATAAAACTGGAAAAGGTCACGAAAGTAGCTGTGCATTATGTGGGCAATCCGGGCAGTTCGGCAATTGCAAACCGTAACTATTTCGAGAACCAGAAAACAGGCGGACGATATGTTTCGTCACATTTTGTGGTTGGGCTTGAGGGGGAGATTATCCAGTGCATACCGCTTGACGAGTGGAGCTACTGCACCAATGACGCTAATAAGTACAGCATTTCAATTGAATGCTGTCACCCGGACAGCACGGGGAAATTTAATGAGAAAACGGAGCAAAGTTTAGCGGAGTTGTGCGCATATCTTCTTGAAAAATTCGGGCTGAAAACGGAGGATATTATAAGGCATTATGATGTGACGGGGAAGCAATGCCCGCTGTACTGGTCGCCGACAAAGTATCAGAGCGCGGAAGTGGCGAATGGGAGGTTTAAGGCGTTCAAGGAAAAGGTGGCAAGGCTGATGAGTTCGGCAACGGAAGAAACGGTAAAGTCTGCGGCGAAATATTATGTGCAAGTCGGTGCATTCGGGTCAAAGGAAAATGCTGAGGCTTATCTTAAAACGGTGAAGAAGGATTATCCGAATGCGTTTATAAAAACCTTATAAAATATGCTTTGACCTGTCGGGGTAAACAACGGCAGGTCAAAAATTTTTTTAAGAAGTTAAGAAAATTTTGAAAAAAGACTTGACAAACACGCTTAGATGTGTTATAATATAATTGTAAGGAGGTGAAGCAATGGCGAAGCAAAAGAAAAAACCACAGCGAAATGATAATGTAGACAAGCGAACCAAGCAAATACTACTTATCACGGCTGTGGTCAATCTGATAAATGCTGTAATTACTATAATTAACAAAATTATAGATATGCTGAACAGCTAATCAGAGCGGGCGAGGAGAGCGGAAACGCTCTCCAAACCTAATATAATTATAACATATTTGCTTTGCTGTGTCAATATGTTTTTTGATATTCTTCAAATTATTTTATCGCTGATCAGTGCGGGCGCATCTATCTATGTGATTGTACTATTGACGAAAGGAGAAAAGAAATGAGGCTCAAAGAAATACGCAAAGCCCAAAAAATCAGCGTGCCGAAGCTGTCGGAGATGACTGGGCTGCATTATCGAACGATACAGGATATCGAGAAGCGCGGTGACTGTCTTGTATCAAATGCAAAAATATTCGCAAAGGCGTTAGGAGTAACTCTTGACGAGCTTTGTGCGGATGAAGAGCAGGAAGGTTAAGCCTTCTGAGGTCGAGCCTAAAAGGTTGAACACAAAGTGGTTGCATGGCATTTCATGTAACCACTTTTTTCTTTGATGTAAGCGCATTGCCTGCAATAAATCTTTGCCTGAAAAAATTAAGGCAAAGATTTTTTTACCGTTTTATGGAAGATGCTTAGTTTGTGCTGTAGCAGCTAAATGTGAGGGTACATCAAAAAAGGTTGAGGCATGTTGTCAAAAAAAATTGAGGGTAATGAAGTAATTTCTCGTGATATTCTAAAATGTCACGCATATGATGAACGTTTCAAGTTTTTTATTTGCATAAGTTCGATCTAAAATTACTCTAAACAGTTCAGTTAAAAGTGCTGAACGAAATCTTGATAGGAGTGATTTAATATGATTGAAGCAACTGTAGGTAAGGCAAAGGACATTGTAACAATAGCAGAGGTGAACAAACGCCTTTCGAGTTTAGGAGAAACACCAGTACACGGTGAATTTTATGAATACGAGTCTGGGCATAACAAAGTAGCAATTCCCTCTTTGTATGTGACCACGGGTAATGAAGGAAGCATCGTTTGCGGCGGTTTTGATAATTTGGCAGGAATTTTCACAACTGCAATTGTTTACTTGTCCAATGTTACAAGAGCAAGAAAAAAAGCGGTGTTAGGGGTAAACAGCGATCCAATTTCCGTGAAGCATTATTTTTCAGATGTTGAGGTTGTAGAAGTTGTTGAAGGCGAAGATGGCAAGCCAAAAGAAGTAGTGAAGCATTATAATTGCGATATATCACATAATATGGGCAAGTTTTGGTATTCCAAAGACAAAGAGGGTAACGCCGTGCCATGTGGCGGTTTTTTGCGATACGGCGTAGCCCTCGACGGAAGCACTTACATTACGGACGATGCGGGTAATTATCACAACAGACCACTTGTGCCGGGTGACAACGGTAAAGGATATTTGCGGATAAGGCTACAGCATAAAAATAGGACAGGCATTTTGCGTGATACAGGCGTTCCAGTGCACGGTCGTATAGGTTCAGGCGCAACAATGCTCCATCACCTTGTTTACGCCATATCGATGAAGTATACGCAAGCGGAGTTTTTCGAGAGGTGCTTGCGAAGAGGTGATTTTGTAATCGACCATATTGACTCAAATCCCTTGAATAACAGCAGGGAAAATCTTGATATTGTAACTGATAGCATGAACAAGTCTGTAGCGGAACTTCGAGCAGTTTTTGGTCTTACAGGTGACAAGAAGTATAGAGATGCTGGGTGGCAAGAATATGCCGAGACGTTCAGGGCAAAGTTTTGATTGGAGGTGCTGACCATGCAAAAGAATTTGTTTGTAAGAGCTTTTTTAGACGGCAAGCCCATAAAGGGTTTCGAGAACTATTTGATAACATATCCTTGTGTGGATAACCTCTCGGAAATACTATCCGAAGCGGAGGATGTAGCTGCGGTACTCATAGAGCATAAGGTGGGGGACAAATCCAAAGTAGAAGGAGCGGACATCTTCTTATATGATGAGGATACTTTGCTTAGTCATCAAGTTTACACGAGGGGTAAGAACTGCGGCGAGCGATGCTATTTGGAGTATCGCAGAGACACCAACTACAAGGCTTACAGAAAGCGAGAATACATCCAATTTGTTGGAGAGGAGAAGTATAAAGCCGATATTGAAATGATTAACTCTTACCTTGCCGACCTTGTGAATACGAAGCGGAGGTAATTATGAATAAGAGAGCAACAAAAATAATTGTGAAGCCTTTTTATATAGGCAAGGAAAAAGCTGAGACCGTGATAAAGCGGGTAATCGAAGACGAGGTAAGAAGAAAGCTGAAAAAAGTTTCCTAAAGGACTTGAAAAACCGAGTAAATTGTGCTATAATAGAAGCGACGATTTACTCGGTTGTTTCAACGAAAAGGAGGATTTTAATTATGAAACAGCCGAACACAACTGTTTATAATGCCGCCCTTTATCTGCGGCTGTCAAAGGATGACGGACTTGACAATATGGAAAGTTCGAGTATTCAAACCCAAAAGGAAATGCTGACGAGATATTGCCGTGAAAACGGCATTTCAATTGCCGATTATTACGTTGATGACGGGTACAGCGGAACGAACTTTGACCGCCCCTCTTTTAAGAGAATGATTTCCGATATTGAAGGCGGAAAAGTCAATTGCGTTATCACGAAAGACTTGTCCCGCCTGGGCAGAAATTATCTCGAAACTGGCAGCTACACGGAAATTTATTTTCCCGAGCGCGGTGTGAGATACATAGCCATTACCGATAATGTGGACACTCTGCATTCGGCGACAATGGATATTACACCATTCCGCAACCTACTTAATGATATGTACGCAAAAGATGTGTCCAAAAAGGTCAAATCTGCATTGCTTACACGTCAGAAACAGGGGAAATTCACGGGAGCTAAAGCTCCATACGGGTACAAAAAAGACCCGAATGACAAAAATCACTTGATTGTTGACGAGCGTTATGCTCCTGTGGTAAGAAAAATTTTTGAGCTTGCCAAAAGCGGTTTGGGGGTAACTGCAATAAGCAGGCGGATGAGGAGTGAAAAAATTATCCGACCTGCCGCTGTTGCGGCTGATGTGAACCAAAGTTTCAGTTCGTTTGCTGATGATGACAAGAAATATGAGTGGACTAATTCTGCCGTCAGATGTATACTGAATAATCCCGTTTACACGGGAAGCAACTGCGTTTTGCGCCGACCCACAATTTCCATGAAAAGCGAAAAGCGGGCAAACAATGGGATAATGGGTCAAGCCGTGGTAAGAAATTGTCACGAAGCTATTGTTTCACAGGAAGATTGGGATTTGGTTCAGCAGCTTACCGAAAGCAGGCGCAAGGTATTGGGGGATGGCGAGGAAAGATATGAAAATATCTTTGCAGGATTGCTTAAATGCGATGCTTGCGGTCACGCTCTTTCGGCGCATGTGAACAGGCGAAGGAAAAGGGAATTTCTGATTGATAAGGTGCATTATCAGTGCAACTATTACCGTATTCGGGGTACGGATGTTTGTACGCAGCACTGGATAGAAGCCCGCGATCTGTACAATGCCGTTCTTGCCGATATAAAACGGCTTGCCGCATATGCCGCTCAAAGCGATGAGAAAATGCTTGAAAATATTATCGCAAAACTTCGCAAAAGTGATACCGATAAAGTCAAGCATGATGAAAGGGATTTGAAAAAATTCAATAAGCGTCTTGCGGAGCTTGACAAGCTTTTTGCGAAGCTGTATGAGGATAATGCAAGCGGAAAAGTCAGCGACAGGAATTATGCAAATCTTTCATCGGTTTACGAGAAGGAGCAGTTGGAATTGGAGGACAAAATTGACAGGCTGAACATCTCCATCAAGGAGAGCAAACTTGAAAATTCCAATGCGGAAAATTTCGTTGAACTGATAAAAGAGTATGCTGACATTACCGAGCTTTCTGCGGCAATGCTGAACACCTTGATTGACAAAATAGCAGTTCACGAAGTCGAGTTCATTGACGGTGAACGGGTACAGCAGCTTGACGTTTATTACAAGTTTGTTGGCTTAATAGACTGATTGAGCTTATTTGTACGAAGCCGATTTTACGATTATAGAAATGCTCCGTTAAGGTTGTGCAACATCCGTTGCGCAGATTATCTCCGTAACATCGGAGTTATTCATTAGTTCGGAAATAAGGCTTCGCTGCCCGTCTTTGGAACTGTCGGAGGGAAATATTTTGAAGTCGGGGAAAATAGGAAGTGTGTCAAGTTTCCACTCTTTAAAGCCGTAATCGGCAGGACTTCCGATACCGTAAAGATGACCTACGGCATTGACAACATAATATTCATCATTTGCATAGCAAAAATTTTTTCCTCCGCTGCCGTATATCTTTTCTCTTGCTCCTATGCTGTGAGCTATGTTCTGTGCCACGCTTGGCTTTTCCGCTACTATTAGTTTGTGTGACATTATTATTCGTCCTCCTCGTATTTTTCCGTATTTTTGTTTCGGTTTCCTTGCAAATCTTTTTCCCGCTTTATCTTTATCGCTGCAAGTGCAGCGATACAAACGCATAAAGCGGCAATATTGGTTTCCCCGATGTTTATTTCTCCTGCTGTGGACGTATCCGTTTCCGATGAAGCTGAAGCAGCCGAATCGCTGCCTTTATCGGGTAAACTGTCCTTGTATGCGTAATTTATAATAATGGCAAGAGTTACAAGAATCACTGCCAGTATTTTCCCCTTAAAAAGAGGCTTGTCCCTGTGTTTCCGCCAATACAGTCTTAGCTTATATAATATATTTTGCATTGTTATTCCTCCTATGAAACGTTCGGTGGCTTCAGAGTTACCTTAATACCGCTGTTGGGGTTATGCGGCGGAGGCGGATTCTCGCCTACTTCGTTATACGCCGATACTACGATATATTTATCAGATAATCGGTTATATGCTTGTCCAAGGTCAATATCAATAAATGATGAAGATGTTTGATATACTTGGCAGATTGTCTTGGAGTAATTCCGACTGTAAACATATACGTTATACCCTGTGACTTGACTGCCCGCAGGAGGATCCCACGCAACTGTTATTTTATTATGACTATGCTCGTTAAAGCTGCAGTCGTCATCAGGCGGAACAGTAACAACCCGCAATGTTACACTCACATTAACCGGTTGGTCGGGTATTTTTCCGTAAACCGCTTCGTGCATTTCCCTAAGCCGTTCCTGTGCTCTTCTGTCATTTTCGTAATCGTCAAGCTTGGTCGACGTTCCGAGAATGCTGCTTATAAAGCCGCAGTATGCATTGTAGATATCGCAGTCGGTTTTGTATTTACCCAATGCAGTATTGTATTCCTCCTCGCTTGCGTAGTTATCGGGAACGGGAATTTTGAGTATCTTTTTCAGCACAAAATCTATACCGTATGATTTCTCATAATTGGTTACTTGACCTATTAAATGCTTGTGAGACGAGGGTCTGCAGCAGGAATACACAAAACCGCCCTGTATAGCTGTTCTGTGACAATTTTTTGCAGCACAGGGAGCTAAACGGTAGCTGTAGTAAAATTCGTATATACCGTTCATACATATGTCAAGGTCGGATTCTGTAATATTGAAAATATAGGAGTTAGGGTCAACAGAACCGTTTTCTATCTCCTGCCATTTCATCACTGCAGTCATAGCGATTATATGCTCAAGATCGCAGTCATCGCTGAGCTTTATCCATTTATTTCCGTATTCATACAGTGACCATATATGACAGTCGTCAAGAAGCTCATCGGGATTCTGAACCATAGGATCCGTATCGGATATATTGATTTCCGAAAGAGTATAGACATATGTCACTCCATTATTTAGTCCTTCTGTGGTATCATTGGTAAAATATTGATTGAGGAGCGCTTTTACAGCTAAACTTCCCTCTGTGCATAAATAGTTATAGGCATAGTCAATGTTCAGTATATTTCCGTGAATATCCTTTTGAATGATCTGAAGATCGGTAATATCCTGTCCTTGTGACAACTTGCCGTTTTCAAAGGTACACTCCGGATAAAGCGCAGGATAATTCTCGTGAAGACTGCTGTAATAGCTTTCAATGTCAATGCTTGTTGTCATATATACACGGGCGTATTCAGCATTGTCTTTAATGGTCTGAAATTCACCGTACTGCTTGTCAAAGTAATAATATTTTACTTGACAAACCTGGTGATCTGAAGTTGTTTCGTTTACCTCGCTGCCTCCTCCCCCGTGTCCGTGTCCGTCGTTCCACGACCAAGAATGAGTTGCTTTGCAGTTTACAACATAAATTACATTTGTAACATTTACTTTCCTGTACTGAAAATGAGATTTTGTATAGCAGTATTTGTCCGGTTCAAAGCCTCCGAAATTATAATCTACCGTTTCAAGTACTGCAAGCTGCTTTCTGTCAAAATATTGCTGTATATGTTTAAGGTATCCCTCCAATACCTCCCTTTGTTTCGAAAGCTCTACTGTTTCCCAAATATTTTCCTCATCATTGTACTGTTGCTGACTGTGCGGCTTCATCCACGAAAAAACAGATATAAGCAGTATGACTATGACAAATATTACCATAACAGACGCAAAAGATCCTGCTGCTGCGGCAACGGCTGCCGATGATTTGACTTTAAGTATCCTATTAAATTTGTCAGCAAACTGTTTTGCAAGAGCACGGACATTACCGTGCAAAGTGTTCCCCTTTGATGCAATGCCGTGTTCGGATTTATATAGATTTATCTTAAATTCACGCTTCATATGCTCGGCACGCCGTGCAGCAGTGCGTTTTTTTGATTTTTCGAGCTGCCTGCGCAGATTTTCCCTCTTTTTATCCTGCTGTTTTCTGAAATTATTTTCGTTAGTCAAGGAAACGTTTTTTTTGATTTTTTCACTAACAACGGCTTTGGAAACAGCGTTAAGTTTGTTTACGGTAGCCTCGCCTATATTATCGGCGGAGCTGTTTTCTCTTTCTGCCGTTGCGTATATATTGGCAGCAGTGAGCAAACTGTTTGCTCCGCTGTTTTTTTCAACGGTTTTTTTAAGGATTTCTCTGCCTGCGGTTTTAAGGGGCATCTTCGCAATATCTGCAGCCGCTTCTCCTGTTGTACTGTTGGATGCTGAGGATAAAAGCTCCGTATAGGTTTCTTTTTCTCCTAATGCGTTTTTTACAACGGAGGATATTTTTTCTTTGTTTTTTTTATGTTTTGCAAACTTTTCTTTTTCTTTCTTTATTGAATATTTCTTTTTATCATTTTTTGAAGGCTTACTGTCTGTTTTTCTGTGTTCAGCGGTTCTTTCCTTTACGGAGTGAATTGTTTTTTTAATTTCTTCTTTATTTGCGGAAAGATAAAAGGATTTCTGCACTCTCTGCTGCCGCAGCTCACTTTCGTAAGTATTGACGTTTTCTGATGGGGATATAAATTTTTCTTTACGGGAAAAGTCTATCTCGCTTTGCATACGGCTTTGCAGCATTGCTGCACGTTCATAAGCTGAATTCGGGAAATTCCCCGTCGGGGAATTATTTTCAGCGGATTGACTGTCGATTTTTTTCGTATTTCGGAATACATTTTCCCTTTTGTCCGATTTCAGCTTTTGGAAAGCCGCTGCGGATTTTACATCGATGTTGTTTTGCCTGTTTTCCTGCTGTCCCTTTTTACTGTCGGTAACAGCGGACACAGAAGCATTTTTTACACGGTACGTTCCTTTCAGCGGAGAGCCGTCTGAAACGGTTATCCGCCTGTTCTTGTAATTTACCGACCTTTTCAAACCATCTCTCATAGCATAGATATCCTTTCATTATGAGTTTTTTTGGCTCATAATAGCCTGTGTTTCGGAAAAAGACGTTGACATAGCCTTGTACAGCTTTGTATCTTTTGGGAATCGGTCATAGAACGGTATTTTATCTTTTCCGCCTAAAACCATTAAACCCTCTCCTGCGCCGATGTTATTTACATATATAAGTTCCGAATCGGTAAAATGCAGTGTTTCCTGTAGTTTAATACTGTCCGGAGCGGACTGCTTAAGCAGCATTAAAAATTCGGAATTTGAGAGCATAGTGCGGCAATCATCGTCGCGGAGCAGATCCTCCACATTTTGAGTAATTCCCGTAAGAACTCCTCCGTATTTTCTTGCACGTTTATATAAATCCCGTATAAAGGACAGACAGTAGGAATCTCTGAAAAGAACGTGTATCTCATCAATATATATCCACGTTGGTATGCCCTTGTCACGGTTTGCGGACAGCCTGTTCCATACGTATACCGCTTCTGCAAATGTACTTATTTCTTTTGGTGAGTGCTCTCATAAGCTTACAGCTCCTTTACATAAGAATTTCATCATAGTCGATATGTTCGAAATCCATAGCATTTTCCAACCAGCCGGTATGTCGCCATATCTCCGAGACGAACGCCCAAAGTAATCCGTTAATCATATCGTACTTTTCCATTGACTTGTGGACTTGCAGCCAGTCAAAATATTGGAATAGCTTTTGGACATAGAGGTTTGAAATGTCGTATAGGCGAACGTAATCGTCCGTGGTTCTGTGGTTAAGACTGTGGCGAATTAGTCTGATAACCGAATTATGGGCATTAGACATTGGTGTGGGAACGGGTATCTTGACTTTTTCGTCGTCATAGGTTAGCACGTACTGACCCTGAATGATTTTGAGGTCGGGAATACGTTTCAGCTTTGCGGCGCACATACCGAGAGTATCGAACATCTCTTTGAGCTCATCGTCGGTTTCGATAAACTCCTTTGCAGAAGCTCTGGCAAGTTTTACCAGATGGTAGATACAGCTTCGTGTGGGATTGTTGTCGAAGGTATAATCCTTTGCGAGGTCGATAGCCGCCTTACAGGCGTTTCTGACGATTTTCTTGTTGTACATATTTCTTCAATTCCTTTCGTAATTTATTTTTGGAAAGTGTGCGGGAGTGTGCTTTTTCGGCTTGTGTAAAGTCACGTTCTCAACTCCTTTACATAAGAATTTTTTCGTAAGCAATGCCGTTGAACTTCATAGCACTTTCAAGCCAACCCATATGCTGACGTATTTCGGCAACAAAAATCAACAAAAATCCGCTTATTAATTCATAATTTTCAATTTCGCGGTGAACGTTTACCCAATCGGAATACTGAAAAAGCTTTTGGAAGTACAGATTGGATATGTCATACAGACGGACGTAATCGTTTGTAATCCTGTGGTTTAGGCTGTGCCGAATGAGCTTGATAAGAGAGAAATGAGCGTTGGATAGCGGTATCGGAATAACTGTCGAGACTTCGGTATTAACGCAAGTCAAAACGTATTGAACCTGTATAATTTTTACATCGGTAATACGTTTCAATTTTGCTGCGTACATACTTAGCGTATCGAACATCTCGCTAAGTTCCTTGTCGGTGTCCGCAAATTCTCTTGCCGATGAGCGAGCGAGTTTTACCAAGTGATACAGACGGCTGCGGTTCGTGTTGTCGGAGGAGGTGTAGTTTTCTACCAGCTCAATTGCGGATTTGCAGGCGTTTTTAACTATTTTAGGCTTGTACAAAACCACTTTTTTACCCCCTTTCTGTCTAAATTTTTCATAGATTAATCAGCTCCTTTAAGTAAATTAATGGACTTAAGCAGTCCCATTTAAAATAACACCGCAGGAGCACAAGCTCCTGCATATCTCTTACTGGATTTTCGTAAATACCTGCGAGACGGTGACATCTTTTAATGTTTCTGACTTAATCCATTTTCAAAAAATGACATTGCAATAACTCTACGGTACATCGCTTTATCATTTTAAGAACCCCCGAGGCGGTGCGAGACGCCTCCCCAAATGTCAATTTAATGCGAAAAGACGGTACTATAATAAATAAACTGCAGTCACAATTTTATCATTTTAATATCCCCCGTGGAAGCACAGGCTTCCACAAAACAGTACAAGATTGCCGGTGTGGTTTTATGAAATTACCTTTTGCCGGCAAGTAAAAATCCAATAAAAAAGGACTATCCGAAAGATAGTCCGAAATAAATTATAAATCTGCCATAATATTTTGTTAATATATTTAACGTACTTTATAATCAATTTGTAAAATTTCAAAAAAGTATTGAAATCACGGCTCATACGTGATATAATTAACTTGGGAATGAGGTTCTCCCATAGATGAAAAACAT
>JAMPAO010000190.1 GCA_023667165.1 Ruminococcus sp.
CCCGAATTTTTTTCGGGATAAATTGAAACGGTAACATCTCCGCCGCTTTCGTTGAGAACTTCAAAAGAGCGGTAGTTTGATGAAAATGTTACGGCGCATTCCGAGCCGTCAAGGGTGACTGTTGCGTTCCGCATTCCTGCGGTGACTTGTTTTTTCATAATAAATGCCTCCTCCGAATTTAATCTGCGTGATACTTGTACCATTGGAACGTACTTGTGCAGATTTCGTTTTTTGTTACAGAAAATTCTACCATCTTATCAACTATTACATCATCCTCCATATAAACATATTTTTCGTAATATGTAGTTAAGGTGCAAGGCGCCGAGATCAGATAATATGCGTCATAATCGGCTTTATTACGCCATTCCTTAAACTCTATAGAAATATTACCCCACGCTGCCTCCCAACGGGTCACAAGATAATAGGAATTGCTTGTTCCCATGCGCTGAGCAGATGATGATACTGTCAAGGAACAATCCTGCATATCTGTTTTAGTCAGTATCGGAAGCTGTACAGTGACCGTTCGCCTTGCTACCGATTCAGCGATCTTCGCAGACGCCGGCACTTGTACATAGGGCAGAATGATAAAATCGTCAAGAGAGGGTTCAAACTCCGTTCCGTGGGACAGCATATATTTTAAGCGGACGTTTCTCGTATCTATACAGTTATATCCTGTATTCGATGAAGTATATACACCGTCTTCTGCGGGTTCAAGTCTGTCATATACCGGTTCGCCGTTACCCCCTCCCAGCATTATCAGAGCAGCTTCCTTTGCGGTCATATACAAGCCTCCCATCATAATTTCAATTTCTCCGAGCATACCCATTCCATATCGTGCAGGGTATTATCGGGGTTATACAAAGCGGTCACATCGGCTCTCAAAGTGTAATCCGCATACAACGTAGGCACCTGCTGTTTCCACGTCACCGATATATCGAATTTATCATAATTCCAACCGTTGACCTTGAGTATGGAATAGCTGTACCTTTCCGAATTATCAAGCCATAAAGTTGTATTCCCATGCTTCATGGACTGAAGCCTGTAGGTATCGCCTTGATTTAATCCCGCGTCGGTTATGAAAAACCATTGCCAACAATAGAAATCGCTTACATAAATGTAATCTCCGAAATATACAAGGTAATCGTCTGTCTGTTTTGCTGTGTACCCTCTGCGGGTCTTCAGCCAGAAGTCAACCGTTTTAACGTCGGCTGTTTTGACTACTTTGCCCGTGTTTCCGTAATTTACATAGGCAGAGCCTTGTATTTCTATACACGGCAAAATATTCAAATCGGGAGATGTACCGCCGTTACCCGACATCATAACAGCCGCCGCCTCACACGCTGTCATTACCATTCACCTCCGTAACGGTTTCAACAAAATTATGCCGTTCATTCCCGCTGCCCTCGGCAGTCCAGGTTTGTTTGTATTTGCCGTAAAGAGCGTAAACCTCATTGTCTGAAACCTTTTCAACCTTGTCGGGTATGCGGTCGGTGATAACCATAGCGGATAACCCGAAACCGCCTTTCCTGACCTTTTTTATGAGGGCGTACTTTTTACCCATATCGGTCATTCCTCCCCTTTCTTCTATTCCTCTTCTTCATATTCCAGTCCGCCCTCCGATATCAATGCATTGTTGTACCTTTTTCCGAGCCGGACTCTGTCGGCGATCTCACGCTCGTAATGATCCTTGTAATCGGCATAGCGGACCAGTCGAAATTTACAAAGGAATCCGCTGTTTTTTCGCAGAATTCCACGGCAAATACGATTATGTCCGGTATCGCCTTGATAAGCTCTTCGGCAAGCCTTATTACTATTTCCGGAACTTTTTCCAGCAGCAGCGGCAGAGAAGCTCTCAGTCCGTCTGCAAGTCCCGTGATAATTTTTTCCGCCGAATCAAGCAGCTTGTCAACATTATCAAGGAGCGTTTCGGCAATTATCACGACCGCTTCAACAGCCGCGGGGATAAGCTCCGGCAGGCATTCGGAAATACCGTCGGCAAGGGCAAAAACGATATCGAGCGCGCCTTGGGTCATAAGCCCGATGTTCTGCGTCAACGCCTTTGCCAGTGTATTGATAAGGTCAACAGCCGCACCCGCAAGCATAGGAGCGTTTCCCGCAAGAGAGGTTACCAGCGTGCTTATTATCTCTCCTGCATTTTCGGAGATTATGGGAATGGCCGTATCGGCGATCTGCGACAACGTATCAAGCAGTGCGAATATGAGAGCGTTTGCACCGTCCAGCACAGCGGGCAGTATATCCGCCAGCGTTTCCGGAATAAGGGGAAGCAGCTTGTTTGCAAGCTCCGTAACGCCCTTAGCCATCTGCGGCAGCACCGCCATTATACGGGGAGCAAGATTGTCCGCAACTGTGAGCACGCTGTCAACAAGATTTTCAAGCAGTCTGTCAAAATCCTGTGCGGGGTCTGCCATTCCTGTCAGTGCGTTTTCCCATGCGGCTTTAAGGGAAGAAATGCTTCCCTGAATTGTCGTTGCCGCTTCCTTGGCGGTCGTACCCATTGCTTCAAAGGCTTCTTCCTCGGTCATCAAGCCGTTTTTCACTGCCTCGGCGGCTTCCTCCGCCGAAATGCCGGATATGCCCATTTCGGTCTGAACAACATGGATTGCCTCGATGATTTTGTCAAAGGAAACGCTGTTGACGTTGTCCGCCGTAACGGTCACAGTATCGCCGAGAACGCCGCTGTCGTTGATAAGCCGAGCCATTTCGGCCTGCGTGCCGCCGTAACCCAGCTTCAGATTGTCAAGCATGGTGTAATTCTGCTTTGCAAAGCCCTGATAAGCGTTCTGTATGGACTGCATATCGGTGCCCATTTTGTTGGCGTTGTCGGACATATCGATAACAGCTTGGTTTGCAATTTCCGCCGCCTTTGCCGTATCGTTTCCCAGACCTTGCAAAAGTGAAGCGGAAAAGCCGGTTACCGTTTCCATGTACTGATTTGCGGACATTCCCGCCGTTCTGAAAGCCTCGTCGGCGTATTTCTCAACAACGCCCGCCGAATCCTTAAAAAGCGTTTCCACGCCGCCCACAAGCTGCTCGTAATCGGCATAGCTTTCGATCGCCAGCTTTGATAACGCGCCTATTGCCG
>JAMPAO010000191.1 GCA_023667165.1 Ruminococcus sp.
AAGACATCTTGCCAAAAAACAAACCTATAGCATAAGAGGGGTAACGTGCAAACTATGGCAATCAACCAAATAATGTAAAATATTATCCCGAACCGTATTGTTAAAAATTTATTGACTTCATAAATTTATTGTGTTATAATATTATTATCAAATTTTTTCGCGGGAAAGGAATGATTTTTTATGTTGAAAGGTAAAAAAGCTGTGATCACAGGCGGCACAAGAGGTATAGGCTACGCAATTGCGGAGAAATTCCTCGAGAACGGCGCGGACGTGGCGGTTTTCGGGTCAAGACAGGAAACCGTTGACAAGGCGCTGGCGTCGCTTAAAGAAAAATTCGCTCAGAGAAAGATAGTCGGCTTCTATCCCGATCTGGGAAATTACGCTTTGGTGGAAAAGACGTTCTCCGAGGTTTCCGCAGAGCTTGGGGGGATAGATATTCTCGTAAACAACGCGGGAATATCCGCAAGAGAAAGCATTGAGGATTATACCCCCGAGAGCTTCGCAAAAATAATGGAGCTTAACGTTACCGCCGTGTTCAACGGCTGCAAGGCGGCTGTGCCTTACATGAAAGAAAAGGGCGGAGCTATTGTCAATACAAGCTCCATGGTGGGTACCTACGGTCAGTCAAGCGGCGTGGGATATCCCGCTTCAAAATTCGCCGTAAACGGTATCACAAAGAGCCTTGCAAGGGAGCTGGGCAAGTATAGCATCAGAGTAAACGCCGTTGCCCCGGGAGTGACAAGAACGGATATGGTCGCGGCTCTGCCGGAGGATATGGTAAAGCGCATTTCCTCAACGATACCCTTGGGCAGACCGGGCGAGCCGGACGAGGTCGCAAACGCTTTCCTTTTCCTCGCAAGCGATATGGCAAGCTTCGTTTCGGGAACGGTTCTGTCCGTCGACGGAGCGCAGGTGCTGTAAACTTTTCAGAATTGCCGAAAAGCCGCCGTCCGAAAAATAATACGGACAGCCGCTTTTCGGCAAATTTTTGTGCGTCGCAGCACGCCGCTGAACGAGGCGGGGGACATCTCTCTAAAGTATTCACATTTACTGCATAACTGTTGGGAAAGGAACAGCCGCCGCAAAAGCGTTTGATTACGCGCTTTTGCGGCGGCTTGCCGTCATTGAGGGCGTCAGCCCAGGTCGGGTGTATCCTTGAGCGATATTTTATCGGTGCATTTGCCCTCGGTCTCAAAAATTATCAGGATATTTTTTCCCTTTTTAAGCAGCGGCGCGGGAAGGTAAAGTCTTTTTTGCGGTCCCGTTTCCCAGAAACGCCCCAGATTAAAGCCGTTTATGAAAGCGCACCCCTTGCCGAAGCCTGCGGTATCGAGAAATGTATCGCAAAGCTCCTCAGCTTCGAATTCAAACCTGTAAAACGCGGGAGCGTTCGCCGAATATCCCGCGGAAAAATCTATTTTTTCAAGCTGATCTTCGTCAAGGGGCAGGGGGAAAATATCATAACCGAAGCAGCGGTGATCGTTGACCTTTACGCCGCCCGAAATGCCCTTGCGCTGATTTTCCAGGTTCGTGCCGAAATTTTCCCGTCCGATATTCTCGCAGAGAAGCTGAAGCTTTCCTCCGGCTCTTTTTTCCTCCGGTTCGAATTTTTCGTGAATATTTTCCCCGAACGCCGTATACAGATACCCGCCGTCGTGATAGCACTGTATCCTGTCGGCGGCGTTTTCAAGGCGTATCTCGTTTACCGTTTCTTCGTCCCCGATTTTGAGGGTGTACAGCATATAACCGTAATTCTGACCGATATCCTCCATGGTCAGAGGGCAGACGGACTTAACAGGCTCGGAGATCCTTTCGATCACGTCAAACAGTCCCGCTCTGCCAGTGCAGGAGATATCGCCGTACGCCCCGCGCTTTATTTCGGCTGTGAGAGGGATCTCCCGAACAGGTGCGTATTTTTTAACGATCTCCTTGAATAATACGTATTTTTCGGTTATCCTGCCGTCCTCGGTAAGGGGAGCGTCGTAGTCGTAGGATGTCACGTCGGCGGTTTTTCTTCCGCAGTTTCTTCCGCTCATAAACCCGAAATTCGTTCCGCCCTCGAACATATAAAAGTTAAGGCTTCCCAGCTTCAAAAGCTCCTCCAGCTCGGCGGCTGCTTTTTCGGAATCGGTAGTGTGATGACCCTCGGGATCGTCCCACGCGTCGAACCAGCCGTTCCAGAATTCCATGCACATCAGCGGCTTGTTTTCTCCCATAAACTGTTTCATTTGCCCGAACTGCCACGGAGCTGCGGAGCCGAAATTTCCCGTGGGCAGCGCGCCCTCAACCATTCCCGACTTGAATATCGGTTCGCTCCAGGGCCCGTCCGAGGTGACAAAGGGGACGGTTATGCCGAGCCTGCGCATGGTATCCCGCAGAAATTCGAGATACGCCGTATCGTTTCCGTAATAGCCGTACTCGTTTTCTATCTGAATTAAAATAATATTTCCGCCCCTGTCCGACTGATGGGGGACCAGATTCGGCATAAGCTCGCTGTAATACGCTTCCACCGCGTCAAGATACGGCTTGTACGAGCAGCGCAGGCGCATATTCCTGTCACGCAGCAGCCATGAGGGAAGTCCGCCGAATTCCCATTCCGCGCATATGTAGGGGGAGGGGCGTACGATCATGTACAGTCCCAGCTCTTCGGCGGTTTCGATAAATCCGCAAATATCCCGCATACCGTCCCATAGGAATTCGCCCTTATTCGGTTCGTGAAAGTTCCACGGAATGTATGTTTCCACGGTGTTGCATCCCATATTGACCAGCTTTTCCATGCGGTCGCGCCAATATTCGGGAACGGTGCGGAAATAGTGTATCGCTCCCGAAATTATGCGGAACGGCTTGCCGTCAAGACAGAACTGTTCTTTGATCTCAAACATTTTTATTCTCCTTTTTGTTTTTCCGCAAGGTATCTTCCGACTGTTTTCAAGGTAGGTACGTCCACCGCATATCCTCCGGCTTCTCAAAGGAAAATACCCCGTTTCCGCCGGTATCTATATAGATCAGCTTGCCGTCAA
>JAMPAO010000192.1 GCA_023667165.1 Ruminococcus sp.
AGGTGTGAATTTGGAATATTTGACGGTTAAGGAGGTGGCGGAGCTGAAAGGGTGCACCGTCAGATACGTCAGAAGCTGCATAATAGAGGGCAAGCTGTCAGCCGTATCGGAAATCTGCTGTGATAATAACCGTTTGCAGTACAAAATACCTTTGTCCGCCCTGCCGGATGAGCTGAAGTCACGGTATTACAGCAATATCAGAACCGCCGAAAATGCGCCTCCCGAAAAAAAGGATAAACCGCTCCCAAAGGACAAAAAGCAGTGTGAAAACAGTGTTAAAAGGTCGTTTGAAGAGTATTCGGAGGAAGAACGCAGGGAGATACTGTTCTGGCAGAATATCATTGAGCAGTGGCAGGCAATGCGTGCGGAATACAGAAAGAAAACCGAGTTTGACCCTATGTTCTGCGCAAAGGTGAAGCTGGAGCACCCCGATATTAACGTCAGTCCCGACATACTGTACCGCAAATATGCGGCATACAAAAAGCAGGACATGGACGGACTGATAGATAAAAGAGGAGGTTGGAACAAAGGCAGATTTGCCGTCAATGAACAGATCTGGAAAGCGTTCCTGTGGTTTTACCTTGACGAAAAAAAGCCTACAGTTTCCGACTGTTATAAAAGCGTATGCGACTGGACGACCGAATTTCACCCCGAGCTGTTGGAGATAATGCCCTCGGAGCGGAGCTTCAGACGTCATATAGAATCGGACGTCAAGCTGTATGTCAAAACATATAAAAGGAGCGGTCAAAAAGCCTTGCTTGACAGGTGCTCGCCGTATACGGAACGTATGTATGACGGTATCTGCGCAAATGACGTGTGGGTCGCAGACAATCACACCCTTGACGTTATATCAACTGACGGACAAGTGAAGCACAGGCTGTATCTTACGGCTTTTCAGGATATTAAAAGCGGCGTGATAGTCGGTTTTAATATAACGGAAAATCCGTCCTCGCAGTCAACGCTCATTGCTCTGCGTATGGGTATAATGCGCTTCGGCATACCGAAGCTCGTTTATCTGGACAACGGCTCGGAGTTTGCAAATTACGATGTGGCGGGACGGGGTTACAGGAGTACCAAAAAAGCAAAAACAGAGCCTTTGCCCGCAAACATATTTCAGCGGCTTGGTATTAAGGCACAGTTTGCGCAGGTCTGCAACGCCGACGCAAAGCCTATAGAAAGGACGTTTCTGACGGTTAAAAACCAATTTTCAAGAGAATTGGAAACGTTTTGCGGAGGAAATATCTGCGAACGCTCCGAAAGTCTGAAACGAATAATCAAGGACGGAAAGAAAATTCCCACAGACAGCGTTGTCAGGGAATATATCCGCATATGGATCGACGGCGATTATAATCTTCAGGAATACGGCGGCAGCGAACAGCGGTATAAAGGAATGCGCCGCATAGATGTGTGGAATGAAAGCATCAAATCGGCTGGGGTCAGAATGGCGGAAGAGTCGGAGCTTAATCTTATGATGATGAGAGCTTCACGGTTCCAGAAGGTCAAGCGCAACGGCGTTTACTTAAACATTTCCGGCGAGAAGATATGGTATTACGATATTGACACCTGTAACCACATCGGCGAAACCGTATGCGTAAGATACGATCCCGCCGATCTGCGACAGGTGAGGATATACGATACCGAGGACAGATATATGTTTACATGGCAGTTAAACGATGTAATGCTCTGTGATTACATCGCAGAAAACAAGGACGAAGTCAGGGACGCAGAGGAAATGAAGCGCAGGGTGGTCAAATACATGAAACAATCCTCCGAGGAGCTTCTGAACGGCTTGCCCGAAGAACAGAGGATCACGGCTATCGACCTTAAGATAAGAAAAGCGTATGAACGCTCGGCTGAATTTAAGATCGAACTGCCGAATAAGATCATACCCGTTAAGATCAGCGAACCCGAAGCCGTACCCGCTGCGGCAAACGACGATACAATGGCTGTGACCATCGATTACAGCCGTATCAACCGAAATTTAAGAAACAGAAAGGATAATTACAATGATGGAATATGATAAAAAATACGATCTGACCGAAAGGCAGATATGGGCGTGGAATAGGTTCTGGGAGCTTGCGGAGTAAAAGAAATGGAGCGCAAATCAGACAGCGGAGTATGTCGGACTTGCTCCCTCCACTATTTCCGGCATAAAGAACGGAACATACAAAGCCGCTCCCACCGAACAGCTCAACAAACTGATCGCATATTTTGAACTTAAGGAAGCTGCCGCAGAGCAGACCAAATATGACAGCTACGTTCCCACGTCAATATCCACAAGGGTATACGATATAATAAACAACTGTCACCTTGTGGGCGGACTGGCTGTTGCCTGCGGCGACGCAGGGATAGGCAAGACGCAGGCAGCCTTGAAATACGCCAAGGATCACGGGAAAACAGTATTTACATATATGTTGCTCCTTGTATGAGAAGCGCCCACGGCATTACAAAAGCTATCGGCCGCGAGCTGGGAATACGGAAAAATTCAGCCGACGAACTGTGGACGTCCATTTCGGAAAAGCTCACAGACGGTATGATAATAATACTTGATGAAGCGCAGCGGCTGTCTTATCAAGCAATAGAAACCTTAAGAAGTTTTTCGGATGTGTTCGACAACTGCGGAAAAACTCTGGGGATATGCCTAATAGGTAATGAGATTACAGTTGAATCCACCAGCGGAAAGTGCGGTCATGAGATAGAATTCGGGCAGATAGTAAGCCGCAGGAAAAGCCTTGAGGTTTTCAAAACCTCTCAGATCGACAGGCACGATATAGAGCTGCTTTTTCCGGAGCTTGACGGCAGGAAACCCGAAATTGATTTTCTGCATAAGGTGTCAAACGGTGTGCAAGGTTTGCGGGGCGTTGTGGATATTATGGTAAAGGCTCGCAATAACGATAACATTACATACGCAGGACTTGTTGCGGCAGCTAAGAGCAAATAATGGAGGTGACATATCATGCGTACAGAAATAATAACCGCCCTTACAACTCTTACGGCAAGCTCTGCGGAATACAAAAAA
>JAMPAO010000019.1 GCA_023667165.1 Ruminococcus sp.
TTTTTTCCTCGCCGTCATAAAAAAGAAAAAACGTTCACCATGTATATTTCCGCAGTAATAAAGATTATGTTAAAAGATTGTAAAAAGATTTCGGAAAAATAAAATATACCCCATTTGTAAAAGCAAGAAGAAATGACCGAAACGCAAAAAGCTGCCGGTCATTTATAACCGGCAGCTTTCTGTCCGCATTATCTTGTTAGCCATACATAAGCAATGTCAAACGCCTCGTAAAGACTGTTTTTCTCGCTTTGCTTGACGATAGCATCCACGGGGCTTAATTTTTCATCGGTCGCCATCTTGTAAATTTTCACCTTGCTGGCAACGCTTAAGTCCCCTACTTGAGTTTTTTCCATTATCTGCATCATGATAACATAATCATCATACATATTTCCGTAATAGATCTGATCGCCCTTTCTTACAAGGGGATATCCCTTATAGGTAAAAAAATCAGCTTTTTTTGTTTTCTTCTCTGTTGCTTCGCTCATAGCTGTTCCTCCTTTATATATATTTATCATCTGTAAACTTCCGAATTTCCGCACGGTTCGGCGGCTGTGTACGACGGGAGCACATCAATATCATAGGCGGGATATGACATCCTTACGGCAATTCCGGGCGGAAAATGCGCAGAAGCCGAACTCCGGATCTTACGGTTCGCAGCAATTAAGCCTGCATACATTTTCAAAGCGGTATTGCTTTAATATATTATAACACAAACACACAGAAAAAGCAAGCGTTTTTTCAAAAAAAATTAATATTTCGGAAATTTTTTGTGTATTCGCGTCGTCAGATAGGATATGCCCGCCGCAGACGGCGGAATATTTTCATTTTACATCATCCTTGCCGCAATAGCAGTCGAAACTCGTCACCAGGTTTCGATAATATCATCGCCCGACAACAGGCGCTCCAGATTTTCTCCAAGACGGGCGGCGTAGGCTGTCCTGCACTTAAAGCTCGTTCTGCCGTTAAGACGTATCACCGATTTGCGGTCGTCTGAGCTTATAAACTCCAGCACGTCGGTACCGTATTCATGGACAATGGTAACGGTAATATCGGCGGGAGCGCTGTTTTCTTCCAGATATATCTCCTCGGCGGGAGCGCGGAGAATGTACTGGTAAAAGGTCTTGAATTTGTCGGGATCTATATCCCCTTCGCCGCAAGTCACCATGAATGCGTCCTGACCTCCCGACAGGTCAAAATGCGTACTTTTTCCGTCATATTCCACGTCAATGGAGCTGATGGTATAGATATAGGTGCTTGTTATCATAGTCATGGAGATATCCAACGGAACGATATCCGCCCACGGCAGCTTGCTGTTTCCGAACATATAGATAATATCGATGCCCTCCACATAACAGTATCTGCCCGAGTCCTTGCCGTTTTCATCGGAATATCTGTTTCCCATGAGCATTCGAAAATCATTGCCCTTGATATCGAAGTAAACCTCACCGAAAGGATCGTCAAGACCGAACTGAGCCATTATCTCCTCCGTGGGGGCGATCACCGCCACCTCGTCGGCTGTAAGTCCGAAAACGCTGTTTATGGTGTCATAGGACTTGTCCGGATCAAGGTCAAGGGTAACAGGCTCGGTCATTCTGTGGGTTGAGGAATTTCCGATAATTGCGTCGTCGTCCTCCTGGCGTATATCATACTCCAGAACGATATCATAGTCTATATCCTTTCTGGAAACGGTAACGCTGTTGACCCTTGGGGCAGCAGCGCTGCCGTCCTCCGCCGCGGAAACCGAATAAACGGTCTTGGCGATAAAATAAAATCTGTCATTAAGGAAAACGTCCACCGCCGAGGTATTAACGGCATGAACTGTATTTTCACCGTCAAAGCACAGATAGGTAAGTCCCGGAGAAGGAGAATCCGATCCTATGGAAAAGCTCTTAGTTTCCCCGCCGAAAGATACCTCTACCTTGGCTCTCGGCTCGGAAAGTCCGTAAACTGACATATCTTCGGCATTTTCCGCAGCGACCTGCTCGGAGGTCATTACGGCGGCGCTGTCAAGGATATCGTCAATGGCGGCGGTGCTGTGAGGCGCACCGATGAAATCCTCTACGAACCAGGCATTTTCGCTGTGCTTTACCACATCATATTCGCCGGTTTCGTTGGATACATGTATATTTGTGATCGCGGCGGGGTCTTTATCGTATATCAAGCGGGAAAGAGGCTGCGCGGCCGCCGTTGTTTCCTCCGTTTCCTCCTCGCTGTCCCCGCTGCCCATAAGACTTACGGCAGCGGCGGCGCCTATTACAAGCGCCAGCACCGCAGCGGCAATTATCAGCAGCTTTATATTGGACTTCATTACTTCGATCTCCTTTTTATGAACACAACCACTCCCGCTGCAAGCACAGCCGCAGGTATCACAATGATAAAGAGAGTGAAGTATTTGTTTACATCGCCCTGGTCAACGCTGATGGCGGGAGAGGAAAGATCCTTTGCCACAATGGAAACGCCGCTGTTCTTGCCTGTCATGGTGTTGAGAACGGAAATAAAATAATCTCCGTTATTGTAAAATGTCTTTGAGGTATAAGTTTCGTCCAGCGTTTCTGCAGAGCCTATTACCAAGACGTTTGAGAAGATCATATTATTATCCTTGTCAAAGATATATTTTCTTCCCAAAGCCATTGTGGTATTTACTCCGGCAGCAAGCTCCGGTTCTTCGCCGTTCTCCATTGCCTGCCGCATTTCCTCGTTGAACACAAAACCCGTTTCCGACGTTCTCAGCAGAGGAACGGTGGTTCTGGTATCTTTTGAATCAAAGAGCAGTGTGATCGGTCTTGAATAGTAATCTACCACGGGAAGAGAGATCTGCGGGACATTTACCGAATAATCGTTTTCGGAAATATAGTCCTTGATGACAAAATTATTGCTGCTTTGCAGGAAATTGGGATCCTGCTCGCCGACGATTCCGCTTTCCACCTTAATCCCCCATTCCGCCAGGAAAGCGTCTATATTTCCCGTATCTTTCTGGGTCATATCGGCGATATAGATGAGGCTTCTGCCCAGATTTCCGCCGTTGTCAAGGAAATCGTAGAGCATATCCACAACATACTCATCGTAATCGTTAAGGGGAGCGTTTATCACTATAACGTCCGCGTCCTCGGGTATCTGACCTGCAAGAGGGTCGATCTCGGACACCTCGTAGCCGTTGGATATGAGCAGGGACTGAACATTTTCGTAGGACGTGCCCTCGGTGGGACTGTTGAATATGACCGCGCTTATGGGATCGGGATCGGTAACGTACATTACAGCGGATGTAAGCTCCTGCTCCGCCTTTGAGGATACTGGAACCTCGTAGGTGGTGAAGCTGGAGTAGTCAAACTGAGTTTCCGTATTGTACAGATCCTGTATGCCGAGCACCTTTATGCGCTTGTCGCTTTCCACAATTATGCTGTACTGGCTGATATCGCCCTTGTACACGCTTTTGTAGCGTTCGGCATAGGTGGGATTTTTTACCATATCTACAAAAGTAAGGGTAATATTATCGTTGTAGATAGAGTATTTTTTCAGCACCTCATACGCCTGCTTGTAATAGATGTATGCGGAGGTCTGAAAGGTAAGCTCGTCGGACAGACAGACTATAGACACAGGCTCGTTTACCGTGGCAAGGTAATCTATGGTCTGCTGTGAGATCTCGAAATTGCTGTTGGATGTAAGGTCGACGGACATATTTATCTTCTCGGACGCCATATCGAACACAACGTTTATCATCACCACCGCCGCTATTACCACGACAGTAATGGCAGCGGCAACAGAGCCGTATTTGAGTTTTCTCCTGTTAAAGGCTCTTTTCCGCGCTCTTTCCTTATCCTCCGGCTTTTTTTCGGGAGATGCTTCTTTTTCACCGCTGCCGTTATCATCGGATATATTTGCCGGTTCCTCCGGTTGTGCCTCGGCTGTACTCTCCGTTTTTTCGTCAGCCTCCGTTTCTTTCACGGAATATTCCCCGGACTTTATATCGGCGGCTTTAGCTTCAGCGTCGGCGCCTGCGTTATCCTCTCTGTTATCGGCGGCTTTTTCCGACGTATCGGCACTGCCGTTTTTCTTTTTCTTCTTATCAGCCATTATTCACATTCCTTTCGCTGTAAATATTGCACAGTATCAGTCCCAACGGCGTTTTTCAAGCACCCGAACGGTCAGAAAATTGAATACAAATATCACGCTTACAAAAAACACTACGCTTGTAACGTTGAGTATGCCTTGGGTAAATTCGGTATATCTGCTGTAAAAACCCACAGCCGCCATTGCCTTTCTTACAGGCTCTATGCTCACTCCGGACGCAAAAAGGTCTATCATATACAGCACAAAATTTATTATAAGGCTGATTATCGCCGAAACTATCTGTATTTCCGTAAGGGACGACACAAATATCCCTATGGATATAAATGCGCATCCAAGCAGCAGCAATCCCGCAAGATTGCCTATTATCGCCGACCATTCAAGCGCCTTGGTAAAGGTGGTGAGAACGATTATAAAAGGCGCGTAAATCAGCATTCCGATAAGGAACACACACGATGCCGCAAAGAATTTTCCCAGTACTATCGACGGCAGACTCACGGGAGCGGTGAGCAGACACTGATCGGTTTTCTGCTTTTTTTCGTCCGCAAAAAGCCTCATGGTAAGCAGAGGGATAAAAAGCATTATTATCATGAATACTCCCGAAAAGGCATAGGACATATCCGAGGTCGCGCCGTCCAAATTCATGAAAACAAAGTAAAATGAAGCGATAAGGTAGAAAACAGCCAGATATATATAGGCTATGGGCGAGGTAAAATAAGCCCTCATCTCTCTTTTGAATATTGCGCCCATTATTCCTCACCTCCGTTATCTTCTCCGTCGTTCACACTTTCACGTTTGCTTCTGCTCACGGCGTCCGCAGCGGCTGCCGCCCCCGATATCTGTGCCATAAGCTCTCTCTGACGCTCCTCGTCAACGGGCGCGGGTGACTTTATCTTTATGCTGTCGCCCATGGTGATCTTGAGGAATATATCCTCAAGGGTCATTTCGTTGGATCTTAGTCCCAGAAGATACCATTTTCTCTCGGAAATGCGTCTGAAAAGCTCGCGCCTGATGTCGGAGCCTTCCTCCACCTCGATCTCGTAATCGAAAATGCCGGGTTCTCTTTCCATTTCCGCAGCGACCTCCGTCACTCCCTTGATACCTCTGACGGTCTTTATTACCTCGTCCTTCGGTCCGTCTATCCTTGCGGTAAAGCGCAGATCGTCGGACACCTTTCGGGTAAGGCTTTCCGTGGTATCGTCGGCGGCGATAACGCCGTTGTTTATAATTACGATACGGTCGCACACCGCCTGTATCTCGCTTAAAATGTGAGAGGAAAGTATTACCGTATGCTTCTTGCCCAGCCGCTTTATAAGATTTCTGATATCCAGTATCTGCTTGGGGTCAAGTCCTACGGTAGGCTCGTCCAGGATCAGTATCTTGGGATTGCCAACCAGCGCCTGAGCCATTCCCACGCGCTGCTTATAACCCTTTGACAGGTGTTTTATGACCCTGTTTCTGACATCGGTTATCTTTACCAGCTTGCATACGTCTTCCAAATGCGCCTGCCGGGGAATTTTGCACTTTTTCAGATCGTAAATGAAATTCAGATACTCGTTTACCGTCATATCTATATAGAGAGGCGGTATCTCCGGAAGATAGCCTATCTCTTTTTTTGCGGACACGGGATCGTCCAGGATATCTATGCCGTTTATCAGCACCTCTCCGTCCGTAGCGGAGATATACCCCGTGAGAATATTCATGGTAGTGGATTTTCCCGCGCCGTTGGGACCCAAAAATCCCAGTATTTCACCGTCGTTTACGGTAAAGGAAATATTGTCCACAGCTCTTTTGCTGCCGTAATGCTTGGTAAGGTTTTTGACCTCTATCATATATTTTGATTCTCCCTTTAAAGCAAAGCATACAATTAACTCAAGGATCATTGTTTGCCGCAGAATGATGATAAAATGTTCAAAAGATGTGAGCATATTCGGGCAGTACGTTTGAAATTATACTTCCCCGCCGTTTCCATCTGTTTTTTCAGTCAAGTGCAATGCTGTAACAACCTTAATATAATAATCCATCATTGTGAAAAAGCCGTGATGATTCTGCGACTGTGCAGAAAAACTATGCGCTCAGTTTTTCTATAGCCGCTTTCACACGTCTTATGCTTTCTTCCCTGCCCAGCACCGCAGCCAGCTCTATACCTCCGCCGGGGGTCAGGGGTTTTCCGGAAAGAGCGACCCGCAGAGGCCACAGCATATAACCGTTTTTCACGCCCTGCCTTTCGATCTCCGCAAATATTTCGGCATGGATATTTTCCTCATTCCATTCGTCAACGCTTTCCAGAACGGGAAGCAGTATTTTCAGCGCTTCCAGACCGGTTTCGGCGTTGGTTTTCATCTTTTTGTTGAAATAAAGCTCGCTTGAATATTCCGGCATACTGTCGATGAAATCCACCTTTTCGGGGATATCCGTCAGCAGCTCGGTGCGAGGCTGGAGCGTTTTTATGAGTACGTCAATGCCTATATCCCCGCGCTTGCAGGTCTTACGGATATAAGGCAGAGCAAGCTCCTTGAATTTATCATGGGAAAGTCTTCTGATATGCTCCGCGTTTACTGCCTGCATTTTGACGGGATCGAAAACGGCGGGAGATTTGGAAAGACCGCTGATATCGAATTCATTTATAAGCTCGTCCAAGCTGAATATCTCGTTTTCGCCCTTGGGAGCCCAGCCCAGCAGGGCAATATAGTTGATGATGGCGGGAACATAAAAACCTTTTTCAACAAAGTCGCCGAAGTATGCGTCGCCGTCCCGTTTGGACAGCTTGTGCTGAGCGTCTTTCATAATATGCTCAACGTGGATATATTCCGGCACGTCCCAGCCGTAAGCCTCGTAGAGAAGATTATATTTCGGCGCGGAGGACAGGTATTCATTGCCTCTTACCACATGGGTGATACCCATAAGATGATCGTCTATAACATTGGCGAAATTATAGGTCGGCATACCGTCGGCTTTGATAAGTATCTGATCGTCAAGGACGGCGTTTTCCACGGTAATATCGCCGTAAAGAACATCATGAAAGACAGTGCTGCCCTCTGTGGGCATTTTTTGACGGATAACATAAGGCGTTTTGCTGTCAAGAAGCCGCTTTACCTCCTCCTCGGACAGATCGCGGCAGTGACGGTCATAGGTCTGATCGGACAGCTTTGCTTCCTGCTGCGCCTTGTGAAGCGCGTCAAGTCTTTCTTTGGTGCAAAAGCAGTAATACGCCTTCCCCGCTTCCACCAGCTTTAAGGCATATTCCTTATAAAGCGCAGTTCTCTCCGACTGGATATAGGGACCGTATTCGCCCCCCACGTCGGGACCCTCGTCCCAGTTAAGACCGCATACTCTGAGAGTATCGTATATCTTCTCCACCGCGCCGTCAACATATCTTCCCCGGTCGGTGTCCTCTATCCTCAGAATAAAATCGCCGCCGTATTTTTTTGCGATGATATAGGTATATATAGCCGTGCGCAGATTGCCTATGTGCATAAAGCCGGTAGGACTGGGGGCAAATCTTGTACGCACCTTTTTAGTATTATCCATATGCTTTTTCCTTTCATATACTATAATCTCAAACCGGACGAAAGCGGCAGGCAAATACCGCAGCAAGCCTCGGGACCGGTATTTTCCGAAAGCTTACCTCTTTTCGCAGGATTTGAAACAGATTTTATGCTTTTCTCCGATTCAAACGTTTATATCCATATCCGTTACCGATCTGACATCGGCGGATATTTGTTCCCGCAGCTTGTCCTTCGAACCGAATTTCATCTCGGGACGGACAAAGCATACAAGCCTGAGATCTAACAGCCTGCCGTACAGATCTCCCGAAAATCCCGGAAAATGCGTTTCCGCAAGAGGCACGCCCGAGCTGTCCACTGTAGGCTTTACGCCGATATTGGTAACGCCCCTGAACGTTCTGCCGTCAATTTCTCCGTAAGAGGCGTATACTCCGAATTTGGGCATGACGGCGTTTGTATCCAGCTTTTGGTTGGCGGTTGGGAAATCCATGGTCCTGCCCAGTTTATTTCCTGCGGCAACGCTGCCGGAAATAAGGTAATCATGACCCAAAAGTCTGTTTGCGCGGCTGATCTCTCCCTGTCTTATAAGCCGTCTTATATCGGCGGAGGAGATCCTCGTATCCTCCTCCGTTACGTCGTCGGCTATGATAAGCTCCATTCCGCTTTGACGGCACAGCTTTTCCAGATCCCCGCAGCCGCAGGACGCGTTTTTTCCGAAACGGAAATCTCCTCCGCAGACAAGCGCTTTAGCTTTCATAGCGTCAATAAGGAACTTTCTGACGAAAGTCTCTCCCGACATCTCCTTTATCTCTCCGAAAGGGAGAGAGCGGATATTTTTTATGCCAAGTCCCTCTATGAGCCTGCATTTTGTTTCGTCGCTGTATATAGGGGCGTATTCGCCGCCCTTTGTATCTACCGAGGCGGTTTTGAAGGTACATACCGAGGGAACAAGTCCCGCTTCCTCCGAGTATTTTACGGCTCTGCTTATAACGGCGGCATGGCCTCTGTGTACGCCGTCGAATATACCCAGAGCAACTGCCGCGCCTAAGTCTGTTTCCCGAGGCTCTCTCAAAAAAATCACCTCTTAAAATTTCTTTTCCGATCTAAGGCTCATATTATCCCTTATTATCAAGGCGGTGCCTATAAATCTTCCGCTGCCGTATACCGCGTGGCGTTCGGCGCTTATATCCTCAATATCCAGCCTGTTTGCGTCAAGGCGCACTCCGTTTGAATACATTCTTTCCTGCTCGGGCGACAGGCGTATTTTTGGAAGATAGTCAAAGACCTTTTCTATCGGTGTGACAAATCCGGAAAAATCCCCTCCCCTGTCCGCTTCGCGCTGAAGCTGCTCCAGAGTAACGCAGTCGGAAAGCTCAAAGCCGCAGGCTCTTGTACGAAGCAGGGATGTCATTACCCCTCCGCAGCCGAGGCTCTCGCCTATGTCGTTTATAAGGGTGCGGATATACGTTCCCTTGGAGCAGGCTATTTCTGCGGTTCCTCTGCGGCTCTCCCCGTCGTAGGATTTTATTTCAAGAGAATATACCGTTATCGGTCTGGGTTTTCTTTCCACCGTCCTGCCCTCTCTTGCAAGCTCGTAAAGCCGTCTGCCGTTTACCGATACCGCCGAATACATGGGAGGTATCTGCATGATATCCCCCTTGAATTTTTCCGAGGCTGCGGCAAGCTCGCTGTATGAAACCTGCTTTTCGCTTACGGAGATCACTCTGCCGCTGCTGTCCTGGGTATCGGTGGTCATACCCAGTTCGAAACCCGCAATATATGTTTTATCGCGATCGGGCAGCATATCGCATGCTTTGGCAGCCGTTCCCGCAAACACGGGCAGCACTCCCTCCGCCATCGGGTCGAGAGTACCTCCGTGACCCAGCCTCCTCATTTTAAGTATTCCTCTCATTTTCGCGATAACGTCAAATGATGTGAAGCCTTGAGGCTTGTACATACATATTATCCCTTTTATATCTTCTCTTACGACAGCCATAGATCAAACCCCAGCTCCGGAGCGACCGCCGACAGCACCTTCATCTTGACCTGCGAAAGCTCGCCCTCAACGGTGCAGCCGGCCGCGCGGATATGTCCTCCTCCGCCCAGCTTTGCGCATATGGCGGAAACGTCCGCTTTGTCGGTGCTGCGCATCGATACCTTGTATCTGCCGCGCTCCTTTTCCTTTATGGTAATGCCTACCTCTACGCCCTCTATCTGCATGGGAATGGACGCCATACCCTCGAATTCCTCTCTGCTTATGCCGGATTCTTCTATGATATCAAGGGTCAGAGCGATAACGGCGCATTTATCGTCAAGATATGTTTCCAAACCGTTTATGACCATCTGCTCCGCCATTATCCGCTCCCTGCTCTTTATATCGAACAGACGGCGGTTTATCTTGGCAAAGGGAATTCCCATCCCCATAAGCTCAGCCGCTATGACGTGCGCCCTCGGAGTGGTATTTTCAAAGCGAAAGCACCCCGTATCGGTGGCAAGTCCCGTGTAAAGGCACACTGCGGTATGCTTGTCAATAGGAAAATTCCCCTGGGTGAAAACCTCGTAAAGCACCTCGCAGGCTGCCGCAGCTCTGCTGTTGAGCAGCGTTTTTGCCGCATAACCCGAATTTGAGGTGTGGTGATCTATGGCAAGGTCGACATATTCCTCATACGCCGCAAGCTCCTTGCCGAAAAGTCCCGTATCCGCCAGATCCACCGAAACGATCGCGGCGGGAGTAAATTTCATCGGCGCATAATCCTTGTACAGGTAATCGTAACGCTTGGGGAACGGATCGGAACAGAGGACGTTCGCTTTTTTTCCCATTGATCTGAGTACGCTGCAAAGTCCGAAGCCGCTTCCCATTGCATCTCCGTCGGGGTTCATATGGGTAAGGATATAGAAATTGTCATGCTTGTTGAGAAAATTCGCAGCTTCAAGGCAGCTAATGCTCTCAACCTTTTTCTTCTCGATCATTTTTCCGCCTCCCGCCGTTATGGCTCATCAATCGCTTTCGGGATCCGATCCGTCGCGGGAAATCTCCTCCAGCAGCTTGGCAATGTCTGCAGAATGCTCGATGGAATTGTCGGCTATGAATTTAAGCTCCGGGCATTTTTTCAAATGAAGCTTATTGGAAATTTCCTTTCTTATCATCCAGCCCGCGCTCTCAAGACCTTTTACGGCGTTTTGGGACGCCTCCATTCCGTCAAGATGAGAAACATATACTTTGCAGTGGGAATTATCTCCCGAAAGCTCGGTTCGTACCACCGATACCAGTCCGCCCGTTACTCTCGGATCCTTTATGCCGTCCAGGATCATTGAGGATATCTCCCTTTTTATGTCCTCGGACAGTCTTGCATTCTTAAAATTCGGCATACAGCTTTCCTTTCAGTCAAAAAAATCAAAATCATCAGTCGGGACGGTATTCCTCCATAATGAAAGACTCGAAAATATCTCCCTCCTTGATGTCGGAAAATTTCTCCAGAGTGATTCCGCATTCGTAACCCTCGGCTACTTCCTTAACGTCATCCTTGAAGCGCTTGAGGCTGGACATCTTATCCTCGGCGATAACTATTCCGTCGCGGACAACTCTTATCTGCGCCGCCCTTGTTACCTTTCCGCTGAGAACATACGAGCCTGCCACAAGTCCTACGTTGGATATCTTGTAGACCTGTCTTACCTCTACCCGTCCAAGTCCTATTTCACGGTATTTCGGAGCGAGCATACCCTTCATGGCAGTCTGTATCTCCTCTATGGCGTCGTAGATGATACGGTACAGGCGCACGTCTACTCCGTCACGCTCCGCGTTCTCCGCCGCCACGGGATCCGGACGCACATTAAAGCCAACGATAATGGCATTGGATGCGCTTGCAAGCATAACATCTCCCTCGGAAACCGCTCCCACAGCTCCGTGGATGACTCTTATGCGCACCTCGTCGTTTGAGAGCTTTTCAAGGGACTGCTTTACAGCCTCCACAGAGCCTTGCACGTCCGCTTTTACTATTATGGGCAGTTCCTTGATCTCGCCCTGCTCTATCTGGCTGAACAGGTTATCAAGCGTTACCTTCTGATACTGCTTGAACTGCTCCTGCTTTGCCTCGTGCTTGCGCTGTTCCACAAGCTCCCTTGCAAGACGTTCGTCCTCAACGGCGTTGAATACGTCGCCGGCAGAGGGAACCTCCGCCAGACCCGTTATCTCGACCGGATAAGACGGACCCGCCTCATGAACGACCGCTCCCTTGTCGTTTGTCATTACGCGGACGCGGCCTACGGCGGTTCCCGCGATTATGATATCACCGGTATGGAGAGTACCGTTCTGCACCAGCACAGTGGCGATGGGTCCTCTTCCCTTGTCAAGGCGCGCCTCGATAACGGTACCCTTGGCAAGACGGTCGGGATTGGCTTTAAGCTCCGCAACCTCCGCCACAAGAAGAATGCTTTCAAGCAATGTTTCTATACCCTCTCCGGTTTTGGCGGACACGGGAACGCAGATAACGTCGCCTCCCCATTCCTCGACCACCAGGTTATGCTCGGTAAGCTG
Organism: Ruminococcus sp.; assembly: GCA_023667165.1. Classification (GTDB taxonomy): domain Bacteria; phylum Bacillota; class Clostridia; order Oscillospirales; family Ruminococcaceae; genus Huintestinicola. Next base: position 12,106 of record JAMPAO010000019.1, read on the forward strand.
CTGCATTATATTCTGAGGATTTGCGCCCTCTTTATCCATCTTGTTGATAGCTACGATAATGGAAACGCCCGCCGCTTTGGCGTGGTTGATAGCCTCCACCGTCTGAGGCATGATGCCGTCATCGGCTGCCACTACGAGTATAGCTATATCGGTAATGGACGCTCCTCTTGCGCGCATGGAGGTAAACGCTTCATGACCGGGGGTATCAAGGAAAGTTATCTCCCTGCCGCCCAGATTTACGCGGTAAGCGCCGATATGCTGGGTGATGCCTCCCGCCTCGGAAGCGGTAACGTTGGCATGTCTGATCTTATCGAGAAGAGAGGTCTTGCCGTGGTCGACGTGACCCATTACCACTACAACCGGAGCGCGTTCAACGCCCTCGCCCTCGTCCTCGCTGTCGTCGATAAGTCTTTCCTCAATGGTGACAATGACCTCCTTTTCCACCTTTGCGCCCAGCTCTTCAGCCACCAGCGCCGCCGTGTCAAAGTCTATCACCTGATTTATGGTGCACATCTCGCCCAGACCCATCAGTTTCTTGATGACCTCCGTAGCCGTGACCTTTAAGCGGGAAGCCAGCTCGGATACCACTATCTCGTCGGGTATAAGAACCTTAAGCTGCTGCTTTCTCGCTCTTTCAAGCTCCAGTCTGCGCAGCTTTTCAGCCTCGGTCTCCTTTTTGCTGGAGTACTGCTGCTTATTTCTCTGAGCCGATTTCTGCGTAAGCTTCTGTTTTTTTGCAAAATTGTCCTTGCCTCTTTTTCCGCCCGTACTGCCGGAGACTGTGGCGATATTTTCGTACTTTTCGTTGTACTTGTCGATATCCACATAGCTGCCTCTTGTATCAACGGTACGCATTTTCTGCTCTACCTTGACGCTTTCGGCGGAAAAGTTTCCGCTGAGCTTTGTTTTGGTGGATCTGCCGTCGGCGGATTTGTGCGCCGCTTTTTTGCCGTCGGATTTGGCGTTCTGATTTTTCTTCTGCTCGTCTGATTTCTTTATCTGACTGTTAAACCTCTCCAAAGCGGACTTCTGCTCGTTTCTGCGGGATCTCTGAGTTTCCTCGTTCTTGGACGCAGCAGGCTTTTCCCTGTTATCCTTGACCTTATTGTCCTTTGCCGTCCTTGCAGGCTTTATATCCTTGCTTTTTTCCTTGGTCGCGACTTTGTCCTTATTATCCTTGGCGTTCTTTGCAGCCTTGGCGCCGGGATCTTCCTTTGCTCCCGACTGCCCCGGCGCGGCTTTCTCCTCCGCCTTTTTAACGCTCTTTTTGCCGGAAGCGGGTTTCCTGTCCTTTGCGGTGCTTTCCTTTTCGGGCGCTGCCTCCGGCTTGTCGTTCCTTGAACGGTAATACGGATCGAAGCTGTCCACCTGATTATTCTGCGAATAATATTCAAGGATATAATTTATCTCGTCGCTTGTAAGGGACATTGACGTTTTTTTTACGGTACCCAGCTTATCGGAAATAAGATCCGCAATTTCCTGACTTGTTACTTTAAGATCCTTAGCGACCTCGCTGAGCTTGGATTTCGTCTGATTCTGTTTTGTACTCATAGGCGTGTATTTCCTCCTAATACTTTTAAGTAAGGCGCAAAGCACGGTCACTCCGCAAGCTCGGTCAGCCTTTTCGCAAAGCCCTCGCCGCAAATGCCTATAACACCTGCTTTTTTGCCTGTGCCCAATTCTATTTCCGTCATGGTGACAGAAGCGTTTATTACGCGTACTCCGCTTTTTTCCGCGAAAAATCTGATCTCCTTTTCGGTTTTGGCGGATATGTCCGAGGAAAGTATGACCGTGCAGGCCTTGCGCGACAGGATCGACTCCTTGACGCTGTCAAAACCCATAGTCATTTTTCCCGCTTTTCTGCAAATAGTAAGCAGACCAAAAAACTTTTCCTTACTGCCGTTCATTCAGCTCTCTCTCCAGATTATTATAAACTTCCTCCGATATGCGGCAGGAAAAGCTCCGTTCCAGCCGCCCCCCTTTTTTCGCAGCTCTGAGGCACTCGGGGTCGGGACAAAGATATGCGCCCCTGCCCGATTTCTTTCCCGTCAGGTCGATGGAAATATCTCCCTCGGGAGATCTCACCACACGGATAAGCTCCTTTTTCGGCTTCATTTGAGAGCAGCCCACGCACATTCTCATAGGCACTTTTTTGACCGCTGCCACATTATCACCCCGTTTCGTTATTTTTCGGATCGTATTATATATAAATGCGAAGCGTTACTCCGCAGGATCTTCAGCCTTTATGTCGATCTTATAACCCGTAAGCCTTGCGGCAAGCTTTGCGTTCTGACCCTTGTTGCCTATCGCCAAGGAAAGCTGACTGTTCGGGACGATGACCGTGCACACCTTATCTTCTCCCTCGGCTATCTCTACTCTCACAACATCGGCGGGCGCAAGAGCCTTGGCTATGAATACGGCGGGATCCTCGTCGTATACGATGATATCGATCTTCTCGCCTCCCAGCTCCTCGACTATCTTGCCTATTCTCGAACGCTTAGCGCCTATGCAGGCTCCCACGCAGTCAACGTCCGGGTCTTTGGAGCAAACGGCTATTTTCGTTCTCGATCCCGCTTCTCTTGCAATGGACTTTATCTCCACTATTCCCTCGTAAATCTCCGGGATCTCCTGCTCAAACAGTCTTTTCACAAGATCCTTATGGGTTCTGGATATCTTTACCGACGGCTTTCTTTCGGGATTGACGATACCCACCACATAGATCTTGATTATATCGCCCTCGGTAAGCGTTTCGCCGGGTATCTGCTCGTTTTTGAAAAGGCATATCTCATTTTTATCCGCAAGCAGTATTGCATTGCCCGTAGCCGGCTCGACCTTCTGCACGGTGGCTGTAAGTATCTCATGTACCTTATCCTTATATCTGGCTATGAGCTTTTCTTTCTCAAATTCCTTTACGTCGTGGCGTATGGACTGCTTTGCGTACTGCGCCGCAACTCTTCCGAATTTGGCGGTATCCAGCTTATAGGGAACGGAATCGCCGCAAACGCAGGAGGGAACTATCGTGCGCGCCTCGTCGATGTTTATCTCGTTAAGGTCTATAGGCTCGTCGTCCACGACTCTGCGCATCACGCACACGTCGAACTTGCTCTCCTCCGGAACTATATCCACCAGGAAATCGTCGCAGTCGGGATATTCTTTTCTTACGGCTTTGAGTATTCCCTGCTGTATCTTCTCCACCAGAACGTCCACAGGGATAGAGTTTTCATTGGCAAGACATTCCAGTGCTTCAAAAAATTCCTTGTTCATTTTTCCTTTATCCTCCTAAAAAATACGGCAATACCGGTCATATATCATCATAAAACTCATCGGGAAGCTCCTCGTCGTCGTACAGCCTGACAAAAGCCGTATCCGCAAGGCTTATCTCTTCCGTGCCTTTTTCGGTTTCCGCGGTAATACTGCCGCTTTCCTTATTATACGCAGTAAGAACGGCGATAAATTCCTTTATGCCGTCTTTGGGACGGATATATCTTATTCTCAGCGGACAACCGATGTATTCGAGAAAATGCTCTTCCCTTTTCAGCTCCCTCCCCAGTCCGGGAGAGCCTACCTCCAGCATATACTGCTCGGCTATGGGATCCTTGTCGTCAAGAGCCTTTGAAAGAGGGCGCGTCATCGCCTCGCAGTCATCCATATCCAGAACTCCGTCCTTTTTATCTATAAAGACCCTGAGATACCTCAGCGCTCCTTCCTTTTCAAAAGTGATATCCCATATGGAAAGTCCCAGCCCGTCCGCAATAGGCTTTGCGATATCATACACCAACGATACGGTATTTCCTCCCCTGCCGCTTTTCTTCACAGCCATATAACACCTCCGTACAAACAACAAAGACCGGATTGCTCCGATCTTTGTCAAAATCTATTAAGTTACTTTGCATATTATATCACGTTTTCAAGAAAATTGCAAGGGATTTGACGATTTTTTAGCTGATTTACCAATATTTGATATAATGCGCACGGATATTACGTGCAATTTCACAACATATATCCGCGCTTTTACTGCTTTTTGCCGTTGGGTCTGCCCTTCTTTCTTCTGAGGGGTTTTACTCTGGCGGGTTTTCTCAAAGCTGCCGCGTTGGCGTTCTCCGCCGCCTGAGCGATAAAATATTCCTGTGCGGTAACGGCTTTTTCATTTTTTTTCGGACTTATTCTTACATAAGTGCCGTCCGGCTGCTGTATCCTTGCTTTCACGTTATCTCTGAGCATAACGCCGAACATATCCAGCACGCGCTCCGCTATTTCGGGAGATCTTACCGGCGCCGCCACTTCCACCCTGCGGATCGTGTTTCTTGTCATAAAATCGGCGGAGGAAATGTACACTCTTTGCCGCTCTCCTTTGCCGAATATATAGATACGTGAATGCTCCAAATACCTTCCGACAATGCTCCTTACCGTGATATTTTCCGTCATTCCGGGCACTCCCGCGATAAGGCAGCATATCCCGCGGATGACCATTTCTATTTTTACGCCCGCCATGCTCGCCTCTATCAGCTTGTCGATAAGCACCTTGTCGGTCAGGGCGTTGAGCTTCAGACCGATATATCCCTCTCCGCCGCTTTCCACAACGGTTATCTCCCTGTCAATGTACTCTATCACCTTGTTCCTCATGGACAGCGGCGCAACCATAAGACAGGTGGTATTCTCCACAAGATTGCCTATTGAAAGAGCGTTGAACACCGTTCCCGCTTCCGCGCCGATGTCGGGGTCTGCGGTCATAAGGGAAAGATCGGTGTAAAGCTCCGAGGTCTTTTCATTGTAATTGCCCGTGCCTATCTGGGTGATATACTGAAGCTCGCTGCCGTTTTTTCTTGTAATGAGCATAAGTTTGGAATGCACCTTCAAATTTTCAGGTCCGTACATTACCTTGCAGCCGGCTCTTTCAAGCTGCCTTGACCAGCCGATGTTGTTTTCCTCGTCAAACCTTGCCCTAAGCTCCACCAGCACGAAAACCTCCTTGCCGTTTTCCGCCGCGTTGATAAGAGCCTCTATTATCTTGGAATTTGACGCCACTCTGTAGAGGGTTATCTTGATAGACGCCACGTCCGGATCGTTGCCCGCTTCGTTCAGCAGTTGGATAAAGGGACGTATGCTCTCATAAGGGTATGAAAGCAGTATATCCCGTCTGAGTATCTGCGGGATCATAGGCGCGCCGTGAGCTATGCTCGATGAACGCTTGGGGCTCACAGGCTCATAGAACAGCTCGGGGTGAGCCCGTTCCATTCTGTTTCGCAGGGAAAACACAAAGGACATATCCAAAGGAGCGGCGCAGCGGAATATCTGCTTTGAGGAAAGCTCCAAATTCTTGCACAGAAACTTGACCGCTTCTCCTTCCATATCGCCCGAAAGCTCCAGTCTTACGGGGGAAAGCCGCTTGCGCTTTTTTAGCAGCTCTTCCATAGTCCGTCTGAGGTCGCCCTCGTTGCCCCGCAGATTTTCCTCCATGTCTATATCGGCATTTCTGGTAATGCGGATAAGCGCTTTTCCGATAATGCGGTAATTTTCAAAAACGCTTCCGCAGTAATGAAGAATGACATCCTCGGCAAGCAGAAATCTCAATCGGCTTTTATCGGGCAGCAGTATTATCCGCGAAAAGCTGCCGTTGGCGGGAATGATCCCCAGCTTGACGGAATTTTTCGATTCAAGATGAGTTACGGCGTATATATCCTTGTTTTTCAGAAAAGGGAACGGGTGCCGCTTATCGACCACCTGCGGGGATATGAGCGGACGTATCTCGGAATTGAAAAAAGCTCTCAGATACTCCTCCTCGCTGCCCGTCAGCGCGGAAATATTCACGTGCTCCACTCCCGCAAAGCCCAGCGTCTTTATGGTACTGAAATACGCCTCATCTCTTCGGGACATAAGGCTGTTTACACGGGAATAAATGGCTTTGAGCTGCTCCTCGGAGGTCATGCCGGTTTTATTGTCCGTTCTTGTATCCCCCACAAGTATCCTGTCATGGAGAGATCCCACGCGTATCATAAAAAACTCATCAAGATTTGACTGATATATCTGTGAAAAAAGCAGACGCTCGCACAGGGGGACAGCGTCGTCCATTGCCTCGTCCAGAACTCTTTCGTTGAATTTGAGCCAGCTAAGCTCTCTGTTATCATAGCAGGTATCCATTTGTCCTTCGTCCTTTCGGAAATATTTATGCTTTTGTCTTAAGGAACTCCATTATCATCAGACCTCCTCGGAAACCTCCGAAGCGCTGCCCGACTTGTCTTTTATGCGTCATGCTTCGCCCATCTTCCTTGCAAAATATCGAGCATTCCTGCGGAAAATGCAGCTTTGCCCGATGAAAAAAACTGCGTCATTCAGGATCTCTCCGGTTTCCGAGGAAGTCTGTTATGTAAATGTAAAAAGCCTCAATATATTTTATATTTATTTTACAACATCATTCCGTCATTGTCAAGAGCTGCGGAACAAATTTCAGCAGCATTTTAAGAATCAAGCGTATTCGGATAAATCCGATATGCGGATACGCAGTCGGTTTTTTCGTCGGACTGTACCGAAATCCCGCAAACATAACGTCGTATGTTATGTAAAGTATTGCCATAATTTATTATGCGGACGGGACGAATAATACCGCAGTCCGAACCTTATACTATCTGAAAAAGAAAACAGGTATAATCCGCACTGCGGAAATGCCGTGAAAGGAATGACCGGATATATGAAAAAAATAAAAACGCTCCCATGCATAATAACTGCGGCGGCATGTGCTCTTACCGCCTGCGGACAGGACGGCGGCGACGCGCAGAGCGGCGCCGGGGGAGAAAATTCGGGAAACACCGCCAAAAGCACCGCGGCGGTACGGTTTCTCAACTTTAAGCCGGAGATCGCTCCCGTATATGACGAGATCGCACAGGCATACAAGGACGAAACGGGAAATACCCTTATTGTGGAAACTGCCGCAAACAATTCCTACGAGCAGACTCTAAGCGCAAAAATGTCCACCTCCGAGGCGCCCGCCATATTTCAGATAAACGGTCCGAGAGGATATGCCAACTGGAGAGATTACTGCCTCGACATTTCAGATACCGATATTTACAAGCACCTTATCGACAAAACGTCGGCAGTGTCCTCCAACGGACTTGCTTACGGCATTCCCTACACTATCGAGGGTTACGGGATCATATACAACGACGAGATCGTTCAACGGTATTTCGATCTTGAAAGCCGCAATACGGATTTTGTTTCCATGGACGAGGTAAATTCTTTCGGTAAGCTCAAAGCGCTTGCGGAGGATATGCAAGCCAACAAGGACGCTCTCGGCATAAACGGCGTTTTTGCCGCCACCTCTCTCAAATCCGGCGACGACTGGCGATGGACCACTCATCTTGCCAACGTTCCCATTTCTTACGAATTCGAAAAAAACAACGTCGACCTTACGGGAAACGGCATAAACAGTATAGATTTCGATTACAGCGAAAATTTCAGACAGCTTTTCGATCTGTATCTGAATAATTCCACCGTTGACAGAAAGCTGCTCGGCTCTAAGATCACCGATGAATCAATGGCTGAATTTGCCCAAGGACAGTGCGCCATGGTGCAGAACGGAAGCTGGGCGTGGTCGCAGATAAACGGCATACAGGGCAATACGGTATCCGCAGATAATATCCGTATGCTGCCGATATATATGGGCATAGACGGAGAAGAGGATCAGGGACTTTGCATAGGCACGGAGAATTTTCTGTGCATAAACAGCTCCGTATCTCCGGAGGAGCAGCAGGCTGCGGCGGATTTCCTTTTCTGGCTGTATTCATCGGACACCGGCAAGGATATGGTGATAAACAAGCTCGGCTTTATCGCTCCCTTCGACACCTTTACGGAAGATGAAAAGCCCGAGGATCCGCTGAGCAGAGAGGTGCTTCGCTGGATGGACAGGGACGGCGTTAAAAACATCTCATGGAACTTTACGGTATTTCCCAGCCAGACCTTCAAGGACGATTTCGGAGCCGCCCTTTTGCAGTACGCTCAGGGAAACAGGGACTGGGATTACGTTGCTCAAAAGGTCGTGACCTCTTGGGAAAACGAAAGTTCCATGTAAAAAGGATACGCGGATGAAAAATAAGCTTTCAAAATATTTTCCGGTATTTGTTCTGCCCACTCTCGCCGCTTTTACAATGGCTTTTATTATTCCCTTTGCCATGGGGATATACCTGTCTTTCTGCAAGTTCACCACGGTAAAAAACGCAAGCTGGGCGGGATTTGACAACTATATTAAGGCTTTTTCCAACAGCGATTTCACAAACGCCCTTTGGTTTACGGTGAAATTTACGGCGGTATCGGTGGTTACCGTGAATATATTTGCATTTATGCTGGCTCTCCTGCTCACAAGAGGGATAAAGGGCACCAACATTTTCCGCACGGTCTTCTTTATGCCGAATCTCATCGGCGGGATCGTGCTGGGTTATATCTGGAACCTGATGATAAACGGCGTGCTGGGATATTTTGGGGTGGATATCACCTACAAGGCGTCCTACGGCTTCTGGGGACTGGTGATACTGACGAACTGGCAGCTTATAGGATATATGATGGTGATATATATCGCGGGACTTCAGAACATTCCCAAGGAGCTTACGGAGGCGGCTCAGATCGACGGAGCTTCGCGCGGTCAGACGCTGAGGTACGTTACCGTTCCCATGGTGATGCCCTCCGTTACCATATGCACGTTCCTCACTCTCACCAACTCATTTAAGCTGTTCGATCAAAATCTTGCCCTTACAGCGGGCGCTCCGGGCAGAGAAACGGCAATGCTCGCTCTTGACATCTACAACACATTTTACGGCAGGATCGGCTGGCAGGGCGCGGGACAGGCAAAAGCGGTCATTTTCTTTGTGATCGCCGCCGCAATTGCCTTTGCGCAGCTTAAGCTGACGTCGGGAAAGGAAACGGAGAGCTGATATGAAGAAAAAAAACGCGGGACTGTTCATTATTTTAATATTTCTTGCGGCATTGTTCCTGTTCCCGATACTAACGGTGGCGATGAATTCGTTCAAGACCAAGTTCAGCATTATGGGAAGTCCCTTCAGCCTGCCGAGAGGCGAAACATTTGCGGGTTTTGAAAACTACGCAAGCGGCATAAAAAGCGCGGGGATACCCGCTGCTTTCTGCCGTTCGGCGTTCATAACGGTTTTAAGCGTGGGGGTCATCGTTCTGCTTACGTCAATGACGGCGTGGTATATTGTACGTGAGGGATCGGCTGTCAGCAGGATAATTTACAATTTGTTCGTATTCTCCATGATAGTGCCGTTTCAGATGGTAATGTATACAATGACCTATGTTGTGACAAGTATAAGATTTAACAACCCGTGGGGGATAATCATCGTTTATCTCGGGTTCGGCGCGGGACTGTCGGTTTTTATGCTTTCGGGATTCGTCAAGGGTATTCCCCGCGAGCTGGAGGAAGCGGCGGAAATAGACGGCTGCGGTCCCATGCAGACGTTTTTCCGAATAGTTTTCCCAATATTAAAGCCTACCGCCATTACTGCGGCTATACTCAACGCCATGTGGATATGGAACGATTATCTGCTCCCCTATCTTATCCTGGGCAGCAAATACAAGACCCTCCCCGTGGCGATACAGATAACCATGCAGGGCGCTTACGGCTCGGTGAACTGGGGCGGATTTATGGCTATGCTGGTTCTGGCGATAATACCCATAATAATTTTCTATCTGATATGCCAGAGATATATCATAGAGGGAGTTATTGCGGGAGCGGTAAAGGGCTGATACGGCGAAAATCCGGACCGTTTTTTTCAAAAGAAATTAAGGCAATACCGTACAAAGATTGTGTACGGTGTTGCGCTTGTTCAATCAAAGATTGAACGCCAGATTTTTCGTCAGATTGTGCTAAAATTTTGCAGGCATACTGTCGTATGTCAAGAAATTTTAGTGCAAGATGACGGAAAATATGCAAGCAAGACGTTCACAAAGGCGTTAGCCGTTCTTTGTGCGGTGTTGCCTTTAAGATATTTCGCGCCGCAAAGGCTCATCACGGCGTTTACGGCGCTTTTTATACAATGCATTGCCTCGATATGTACAAATCGTTAAATTACACATATTTGTTTTCGGCAGGGGAAAAATTCAAAAAGCTCTTGACAAACTGCGGGAAAAATTATATAATTGAAGTATTATAAGAGTCTTTGTCGGTTTGCAGTGGCTTTGTACCGTCTGCAAAGGCTTGTAAAATACATACAGATCGAGGTTTTTATATGAAAAAGTTTGCAGCGGCTCTCCTTGCCGCAGTTATGTCTTTGTCGGTTTTTACGGCTTGCTCTAAGGAAGAGGAAGCGGCTGAGGAATACAACGGAGTTTTGAGCAAGATACGCCTCGGGATGCCCATGAGCAGCGTACTCAATTACAATTCCGGCTGCGAGATCTATTATGAGAGCGATACGGAGGTCTGGTGCGTGAACACCGACGCAGACCTTATGGAGATAAGGGAGCGCATTCCCGAGGGGGATCAGTTTTACTATGCGGAGGACGCTCTGCTTACCTACCGTTTCCGCTACGACGAAGCAGACGACAAAAATTATCTTGAGGGTTATCAGGAAGAGGTCGTATGCATGATGAGCCGTCAGGACGCCATGGATTACTATGACGCCAAGGCGGAAAGGCTGAAAACCAAATACTCTCCCGGAGAGGACGCGGTAAAATCTACCGTGACCGGCGCGGAGGGCGTTGATCTTAATCTTGACTATGTAACTACCATGACCATGCCTACCTTTGAGGTAATATTTACGCTTGAGCTGACCTACGACACTGTCAACGGCGTTGACGACTATTACGGAACTTATTATTCCATTGAGGTAAACGAACTTAAAAACAAGACGCCCGTCGACGTTTCGGAAACGTCGAAGTGACCGTGAAAAAAACTGCCGCCGCGGTTCAGACCGCAGCGGCAATATTTTAGCCTTTTCTTCTGTTTTCGTAAGGAGGTCTGCCGCCCTTTCCTCCGGAGGAGATCCCTCTGCGGCGGCTGTGATCGCCGTACCACGGACGGCGGCTGTCGTCGAAACGCTCGTTCCTGCCGTCGTAGGGTTTTACGGTAACTCTCTGACCGTTGATCTTGGCTCCCGTCATGGAGTTCAGAACGTGTTCCTTGTCGGCTTCGGGAACCTCCACGGTAGTAAATTTATCGTAGATATCTATTTTTCCGAAAGATTTTCCCGGCATTCCCGTAGCGTCGACCAGCGCTCCGAGAACAAAGTTAGGTGCAAGCCTGTTTGAACGTCCCGCAGATATCTCCAGCTTAACGCGGCCGCCTCTGCCTTGTCTGCCGCCGTTTTTGGCAGCGCTGTCACGGCGCACGGGAGCTGCCGCTATTTCGGGGATATTTCTTGTTTCCTTGGATATCCTCATTCCCAGGAGAGCTGCGGCTATGCTTTCGGCTGATATGCCGCTTTCGGTCAGCTTTTGTATATCCGCTTCAAAGCTGCTGTACTTTCCGCTTTCGGCTGCGGCTGCGATCCTTTCCGAAAGTCCCTCCGCTTTTCTTTTGATGATTTCCGATCTGTCGGGCAGCTCGGCTCTTTGTATGTCCGTCTTGATAAAGCGGGATATTTCTCTCAGATCGAAAAACTGCTTCCTGCCGCTGATTATGGTATACGCCATGCCGCTTTTTCCCGCCCGTCCCGTTCTGCCGATACGGTGGATATAATATTCATTGTCCTGAGGAAGATCGTAGTTGAACACTGCGTCCACATCGTCCACATCGATCCCTCTTGCGGCTACATCGGTGGCAATGAGAAGATTTATCTTTCCCGCCTTAAATGCGTTGAGCACCTGCGTGCGGCTCGACTGTTTCATATCTCCGTGAAGTCCCGCAGCCTTGAAACCGGATGAAACAAGAGCTTCGGTAAGCTCGTCGACCATTTTCTTGGTATTGCAGAATATCATGGAAAGCTTCGGCTCGTATGCCGCCAGAAGCAGCTTCAGGGCGTCCGTTTTTCTGCCCATGGGTACTTCAAAATATTTCTGCTCTATGCTGTCAACCGTCCGTGCCTTGCTCTCAACCTTTATCACAACGGGGTCGTGCTGGTACTGCTTTGTAATAGCCATGATCGGGGGAGGCATGGTGGCGGAGAAAAGAGCGGTCTGGCGCTCTTCGGGGACATATTGCAATATTGTTTCTATATCCTCTCTGAAACCCATGTTGAGCATTTCATCGGCTTCGTCAAGAACTATCGTTTTCAGATTTTCAAGCTTCAGCGTCTTTCTTCCTATATGATCCATGATACGGCCGGGAGTGCCTACCACAATATTCGCTCCGCGGCGCAGCTCGCCTATCTGCCTGTCCATGGACGCGCCTCCGTAAACGGCGCAGGGGCGTACCCAAGGCATATATGAGGAAAATTTGCGAAGCTCCTCGCACGCCTGCATTGCCAGCTCCCTTGTGGGACAGAGTATAAGCGTTTGAACGCCCTTTTTCTCTCTGTCAAGAGCGGCTATTGCCGGAATGCCGAACGCGGCTGTTTTTCCGGTGCCTGTATTCGATCTGCCTACAATATCTCCGCCCTCCAGCATAACGGGTATGGCTTTGGACTGGATCTCTGTGGTTTCGGAAAATCCCATATCCGAAACGGCTTTGAGGATCTCCCGGGGTAAATTAAGTTCGGTAAAAAGCATTATTTATCCTTTCGTTTTTTTGCGCCTGTCCGGCGGGTAATATGTCAGCTTTCGTCGGTACGGGTCACAGGGGGTATTTTTTGACATACTTGTTATTATATCACATTATTGTTTTAATGTCAATGTATTTTTTCTTAACGAACATGAAAGCCGTGTGAATTCTGCGGTCATTATGATTTTGGAGGTACGTACAATGCAGTCAAAGATCTTTTGGGGAATTATGATACCGTTTCTGGGAACTGCGCTGGGATCCGCCTGTGTGCTGTTTGTTAAAAACAGGCTCAATCCGATGCTGCAAAGGGCATTAACGGGATTTGCCGCGGGAGTAATGACGGCGGCTTCCGTATGGAGCCTGCTTATCCCCGCAATGGAACAGTCCGAAAGTATGGGAAGGCTGGCGTTCATCCCTGCGGCGGCAGGCTTTTGGATAGGCATCCTGTTCCTGCTGCTTTTGGATAAAACGATCCCCCATCTCCATATGAACAGCAGCAAAGCGGAGGGACCGAAGAGCAGTCTGCGGAAAACGACAATGCTCGTGCTTGCGGTAACTCTTCATAATCTGCCGGAGGGAATGGCTGTGGGAGTGGTCTATGCGGGTATGCTTTCGGAAAATTCGGGTATCACAGCCATGGGCGCCTTGGCTCTGTCCTTGGGGATCGCCGTACAAAATTTTCCGGAGGGTGCGATAATTTCCATGCCTCTCAGAGCGGAGGGCGAAAGCAGGAGAAAAGCGTTTCTTTACGGTATGCTTTCCGGAGCGGTAGAGCCTATCGGAGCCGCGCTCACCATTCTGGCGGCAGGCTTCGTCGTTCCGCTTCTGCCTTATCTTCTGAGCTTTGCGGCAGGTGCGATGATGTATGTTGTGGCAGAGGAACTGATACCGGAAATGTCGGAGGGCGATCATTCCAACATCGGCACGCTTCTGTTTGCGGCAGGCTTTACGGCGATGATGGCATTGGACGTAGGTCTGGGATAGTTTCCCGTCTTTACAGGCAAATGAACGCCTCCACCGTAAATGCGTAAATGTATCCCGTAAAATTCGCTGCTCCGATAAATTATGACTGTCATGCGGTTTTTTATCAAAAAACAAGCATGCTTTTGTGCAGTCTGACAAATTTACAGGAAAGCGCTTGACATAAATACTTTTATATGATATATTCATAACAGAGTTATGAAACACCGTTATGAATAAGGGCGGTAGGCAGTATGGCAAAACAGATCGAGGGCGTGTACGAAAAAATTCTGGAATGCGCCAAAAAGGAATTTCTCGAAAAAGGGTATAACGACGCGTCCCTGCGCGATATTGCTTTTAAAGCGGGAACCAGCACCAATTCGATCTATGTTCGCTTCAAGGATAAAGAGGGGCTTTTTTCCGCAGCCGTCGAACCTGTTTTCAATGAATTTATATCCCGTTTCATAAATGTTCAGGAAACGTTCTGCGGCTTCGACAAGGAACTCCAGCGCAGTACCGTGGGCGAATATTCAAGCGAAGCAATGCTGAAAATGATTGATTATATGTACGATCATTTTGATGAGATCTCGCTTCTTCTTGACGCCTCCCACGGTACAAAATTTCAAAATTTTACGGACAAGCTGGCATTATTGGAAGAGGAATACACCCGTAAATGGATGGAAACCACAGGCACTCAAATAGAACAGTCGGGCGATATGACATGGGAATTCTATCATATAATGACGACCTCCTATTTCGAGGGTATTTTCGAGGTAATACGCCATAAAATGAGCAGAGAGGACGCCAAAAAATATATTTCCGTAATGGCAAAATATCATCATGCCGGATTTTCGGCGATAACAACGCAAGACGGTAAATAGCCGTTAAGACTGCCCCGGGCATTCCAAAGGCAACACCGTACAGGGAACGGCGATCCTTGCACGGTATTGTCTTAAAACAAGCCGCAGAGTTAGCCATCGCTAATAAAATAAGGAGGAATTTATCATGGAAAAACAAAATCCCCTGCTCCGTATATGGAACTGGGGAAAGGATGAACACGGCAGACTCACGGGCGCGGTGATAAGCGCGTTCATCGCCGTTGCGCTGGGAATGCTGCCGTATTTTGCGGCGGCGCGGATAATCATAAATATCCTTGCCGGAGAAAAAAATCTATCCGTTTATCTGCCTTGGCTCGTGCTGGGACTGGCGGGCTATGCGGCAAGAACGTTACTGTATAATCTGGCTCTGTCCGTTTCTCACAAAGCCACGTTCTCCATACTAAAGACAATAAGGCATAAAATACTTGAAAAGCTGCCAAAACTCCCTTTGGGTACGGTAATTGATATGCCCGCCGGAAAAATGAAGCAGATAATCATAGATCAGGTCGAAGGCATGGAAACCACGCTGGCGCACCTGTTCCCCGAAATGACCGCAAACGCTGCCGCGCCCGTGCTTATCATAATTTATCTGTTTACCCTGGATTGGCGCATGGCTCTGCTGTCTTTGGTCACAATTCCCGCAGGCATGATATTTGCAATGTCGGTTCTGAGAAATTACAGCAAGGATTACGAGGGCGCGGCAAGGGCAACGCAGGAAATGAGCGGCACCGTTACGGAGTACATAAATGGGATCGAGGTAATAAAAGCGTTTAATCAGGGCAAGTCGTCATACGCAAAATTTACCGATAAGGTAACGGCAAACGCGGCGTATTATTACAACTGGATGAAGCGCAGTCAATTCGGTATGTCAATGTCATATGCGATCGTGCCGGCGGCTTTGATCACGGTACTGCCGATAGGCTGGCTTTGGTACGCGGGCGGCAGTCTTAGCGCAGAAAATTTCATTATGTCCGTCGTGCTCTCTCTCGGGATAGCCGGACCTCTTATGGCGGCTATGGGTTTTATGGATAATCTTGCAGTAGTCGGTACAACGGTCGCTTCGGTGGACGAGCTGCTTTCTGCGGAGGAACAGCGGCACGGAGATAAAAATGTTGTTTTTTCGAATGCGGATATCGAACTTTCCCATGTTTCATTCGGCTATCACAAGGATAAAAAAATTCTCGACGATATTAATCTGTCGATCCCCGAAGGCAGCATGACCGCCCTTACAGGTCCGTCCGGTTCGGGAAAATCCACGATAGCAAAGCTGATCGCCGGCTTTTGGGACGTTTCGGAAGGCACGGTATCATTGGGCGGAACAGATGAAAAAAACATTCCCCTGGAACAGCTTTACGGCAATATCGCCTTTGTGTCACAGGACAATTACCTTTTTGACGGCAGCGTTCGCGAAAATATCCGCATGGGCAGTCTGTCCGCTTCCGACGCGGACGTTGAAAACGCCGCAAAAGCAGCGGGCTGCGACGCGTTTATCCGCTCTCTCGAAAACGGCTACGAAACAAGGGTCGGCAGCGGCGGCGCACATCTTTCGGGCGGAGAACGCCAGCGTATAACCATCGCAAGGGCAATGCTGAAAAACGCTCCCATAATTATCCTTGACGAGGCTACCGCTTATGTCGATCCCGAGAACGAAGCGGTCATTCAGCAAGCGATATCACGCCTTGTACGGAACAAAACCGTTATCGTGATCGCCCACAGGCTTTCCTCGATAAAGGACGCGGACAAGATCGTCGTGGTGAACAACGGAAAAATAGAAGCGGAGGGCAGACACGATGAACTCAGAAAAAGCTGCCCGCTTTACGAGAAAATGTGGCAGGCGCATATTGCAGTAAAGGACGGTGACGCGGTGTATGACTGAAATATTCAAAAAAATATGGAGCTTTGCGGGAGAAGAAAGAGCAAATATCGGCAAATCCGTGGCTGTAAGCTTTTTAAACGCGGCTTTTCATATGTTTGAGATCGGCGCGGTCTACATTGTACTTACAGCCATGACGCAGGGAAAAACCGATAAAAGCGCCGCTTTGACCGCCCTTGTATTTATGCTGATAAGCATTATCGGAAATGCGGTAACGTCCTCTTTTTCAAAAAATCAGCAGACCCACGCAGGCTATTTTATGGCGGCTAACGAACGCATTAAGCTCGGAAATCTGCTGAAAGGCGTTCCTATGGGATTTTTCAGCGAAAACAGCCTCGGCGAGGTCACCGGAGTCTGCACGACGCTGCTGGGCAATATTGAAATGTACGTTCCCATGGTGCTGGTAAATATCATGGGAGGACTTATAGGCACCGCCGTTTTTACGATCATGATAATTATATTCGAATGGCGTATCGGTCTTATTGCGGCGGCGGGCATTCTTGCATATCTCTTCACGGTTTCGTCAATGGATAAAAGATCCGCTCTGACCGCTCCGAACGTGCAAAGATCGCAAACCGCTCTTACTGCGGCGGTGCTCGAATACATACGCGGGATGGGCGTGGTAAAATCCTTTAATCTTAGCGGCAGAGGCGATAAAAGACTTGCGGACGCATTGGAATACAGCCGCAGAAGCAGCCTGGAATCGGAACGGCTCATGACGCCGTACACCATTATTGAAGAGCTTATACTTCAGGCGGCGTCGATCGCCATGATATCCGCTTCGGTAATATTTTGGACAAACGGCTCGATGCCTGCGGCGGACGCGCTGATGTGCATAATAATGTCCTTTTTGGTATTCGCTCAGATAAGGCTTTTCGGCATGGGTATGTCAATGCTGCGGCTCGCTTCCGCAGCCATTGACCGCACCCTTCGGGCGGAAGAAATGCGGCAGCTTGACGAAAACGGCAGTGATATCCGCCCGAAAAAGCACGATATCGAGTTTTCCGACGTTCATTTTTCCTATGAAAACAAGGAGATACTCCACGGCATAAACGCGTTCATTCCCGATAAAACCACAACAGCGGTGATAGGTCCCTCCGGTTCGGGCAAAACTACGCTTTGCAATCTCATTGCAAGGTTCTGGGACGCCGACAGCGGCAGCGTTAAAATAGGCGGCACGGACGTTAAGGATTACACCCTTGAATCACTGATGGATCAGATCAGCATGGTATTTCAGGACGTGTATCTTTTTGCGGATACGATCGAAAACAACATAAAATTCGGCAGACCGGACGCCTCTCACGCCGAGGTCGCGGAGGCTGCGGAAAAAGCCTGCTGCGCGGATTTTATCGAGGCGCTCCCAAACGGGTACGATACCGTCATAGGCGAGGGCGGAGCTTCCCTTTCCGGCGGCGAAAAACAGCGTATCTCCATTGCAAGGGCAATGCTTAAGGACGCGCCCGTCATTATCCTCGACGAGGCTACCGCCAACGTGGATCCCGAAAACGAGGACAGGCTCCAAAAAGCCATCGAAGAGCTTACGCGGAACAAAACCATCATTATGATCGCCCACAGGCTGAAAACCGTACGGAACGCCGATCAGATACTTGTCGTTGACAACGGACAGATCGTTCAGCGGGGCAGTCATGACGAGCTTATAACGCAGGACGGTATCTACGCCGACTTCGTACTGTGGCGCAGAAAAGCTGTAAGCTGGAAGCTTTGATGCCTTGCATGACCTGTTACCCATAGAAACGGTTCGTCTTTCAGGCGATCCCCCGTACCGACGGTACGGGGGATTATTTATGAAATATATTATATTGCAAGCAGCA
>JAMPAO010000001.1:0-5950 GCA_023667165.1 Ruminococcus sp.
GAGCATCTGCCTTACAAGCAGAGGGTCATAGGTTCGAGCCCTATTGTTCCCACCAAGGCTAATGTGGAATCGGTTCTCCGATTCCACATAATAATCCGGCCCGGTAGTTCAGTTGGTTAGAACGCCGCCCTGTCACGGCGGAGGTCGTGGGTTCGAGTCCCATCCGGGTCGCCATTTTTGCTTCTGTAGCTCAGTCGGTAGAGCAGGGGACTGAAAATCCCCGTGTCGATGGTTCGATTCCGTCCGGAAGCACCAATCATGCGGATTTAGCTCATCCGGTAGAGCGCCACCTTGCCAAGGTGGAGGTAGCGAGTTCGAGCCTCGTAATCCGCTCCATGATTCGTCGAGACAATAGTCTCGGCGTTTTTTTATCCGCGTAATGAAAGGGTGATCGGGATCATGAAAAAAACATTGGATATCTGTTCTCTGCTGTGCGGGGTAACGGCGCTGCTGTCGCTGGTTTTCGGGATAAGGGCAATGTCGGGCGGCAGCTTTTTTGTGGGTCTGCGTATGTTCGGTATGGCTGAAAGAGGAACGTTTATGGGATTTATCGGAAATCTTCTGGGGATCGCCGTCGGTTGTCTGGGGTTCGGCTCCATGGCTGTATGCGGCTTTTCCGGTTCGGTAAAGCTGCGCAAAAACGGCTTCATATACGGTCTTGTCATGACGGCGCTGTGTATAATTTCCGCCATAGCCGCACTTATAGCGCGCGATTTTACCGTGGGCGATATTTTTATCGCCGCTCTCCCCGCAGTATATACGTTTGCCATGCTGAAAACCGCCTGACGAAAATGCGGGTTCGATATCTCCCAACTATGAAAGAAAGTACATATGCTATGATGATGAAAAAAATATTACCCGTATTTGCTTCGGCAGTTCTTTTCGCCGCCTGCGCCGCAGTGGGGGAGGATATCCCCGACGGGACGGACGCCGTCCCCGCCGCAGCTTACGCGGACGAGCCGCAAAGAGCGTATGACGGCGGCGGTCATTCCGATACTGTATCGGAGGACGCTCCCGAATACGACATTACAGACGTTATAAAAAAAGCCGGTACCGCACCGGCGGATGACGGATATTACGAAAGCGGGACAGCCGAGGATACCGCCTCGGAGGCAGAGCTTGACGGTACGCCCGAAACAGGCGGCGGCATAAGCTCTGTCAGCCTTACCTTTTACAGCGTATCGCTGAGGGAGGGCGAAAGCAGAATGCCCATTGTTTCCATGCTTCCCGAAAGCGCTCCCGACAAGTCCGAAATATGGACAAGCTCCGACAGCGCGGTAGCTCGGGTGGACGAGCTGGGGAACATTACAGCCGTTTCGGAGGGCAGATGCGTGGTCACGGTAAGAGCGGCTGCGGCTCCGCAGGCGTACGCCGAGGTGGAGGTGACGGTAGAACCCGAACCGCAGCTTACATATATTGACGGGATACTTATTGCGAACAAGACCTACGCTCTCCCGTCGGACTATAATCCCGGGGTCGACCCCGAGGCAAAGGCGGCTTTTGATGAAATGCAGGCTGCCGCTTCGGAGGAGGGACTGAACATATATATTTCCTCCGGCTTCCGCTCATACGAGTATCAGGCTGGGCTTTACGAGGGCTACGTCAAGCGCAGCGGCAAAGCCGAGGCCGACAGATATTCCGCGCGCCCCGGGCATTCGGAGCATCAGACGGGACTTGCTTTCGATATGAACACCATTGACATGACCTTTGCCGATACCGCAGAGTATGAATGGGTAAAGAAGCACTGCGCCGAATACGGATTTATAATAAGATATCCCGAGGACGGCGAGGAGATCACGGGATATATGTACGAGCCGTGGCATATAAGATATCTCGGCAGAGAAACGGCGGAAAAGGTTTTCGGCAGCGGACTTACTCTGGAAGAATATCTGGGTATAGATTCGGTGTACAGATTAGATTAGAAAGTAAGATGTAAGAGTAAGAGGGTCAAGCCTGCGGCTTGAATTTTATAGCTTTATAAAAAACGGGAAGCAGGCTTGAAACTTGCTTCCCGTTTTTTTATTTTAACGTCGGCTTTCTTCATAGTTGAATTTTTTGCCGCGCAGACCAGTATTTATCCGCCATATGTCCAGCGTGCGCCCCGTCCGCTTCATTTTCGAGGAGCTTGACACCAGATCCAGCGTCATTATTATCATAAGACCGCTTCCGAGAATGTCCGCAGTCTGCGGTTCTATCCCCTGCAAAACGTCCATTATAGGTTCGAAATGATCCATAAAGCTCATTATGATCACCGTAAATCCGATACTTGTGAAAACGGAGGTGTAGCGGGTCATATGCAGGGGCAGGGACGTATAATCCCAAAGTATTATTCCGTAAGCCTTTTCAATAAACGTTCCCAGCAGTATCTCCCCTATGCTCACGCAGAGGAAAACCATTATAAAATACGCTGCCGTTCTCAGCTCCGCGTCGTTATAGACCGAGGAATCCTTGTATGTACGGGGATTTTCGGGAGTTCCCAGAAGCAGATAAAAACCCATTACCGTAAGTCCGTACCCCAAAAGGAAGGGCGCGTGCATATTGCGGTTGTCCATATAGCCTTTTCTAACCGACAGCCAAATATTTTCAAGAGCAAAGCCGAGAAACGATATTACCGCCGTCATGATCATCATTGTGCTTATATTGTAGGTTATTTCCGATAATTTCATTTTCCTGACCGTCCTTTCAAAAAAATTCACGAAATCGCCGACAATTATTTTGTTAATAGGTATTATATAGCAGAAAAAAAGCCTTGTCAATGTGCATTTATACTAAAAAAATGTAAATTTATTCGGAATATATTGACATTTTCCGAGATATCTGATATTATAAAAAGTAAGGAATTTGCAGGAAAAATATATCCGTCCTGCATTTTCTCATATAATAATATTGGATCTGTCCTAAGCTTTGCGGACGGATCGGTTACAGGAGATCGATATCAAATGACTGTGAGAATAGGTATTTTGGGTTACGGAAATCTCGGCAAGGGCGTTGAATACGCGGTCAGCCAAAACAAGGATATGACCCTTGCGGCTGTGTTTACCCGCCGCGATCCCGAAAAGGTGAATATTATTACAAAGGGCGTTCCCGTTTATCCCGCCGCGGAGGCTAAGGCTCATGCATCGGAAATAGACGTGCTGATCCTTTGCGGAGGAAGCGCCAACGATCTGCCCGAGCAGACGCCCGAATATGCAAAATATTTCAACGTGGTGGACAGCTTCGACACCCATGCGAGAATACCGGAGCATTTTGCAAGCGTTGACGCTGCCGCAAAGGCTTCGGGCAAGGTGGGTATCATTTCAATAGGCTGGGATCCGGGACTTTTTTCGCTGATGAGAATGTACGGAAACGCTGTTCTTCCCTGCGGAAACGATCACACGTTCTGGGGCAAGGGCGTCAGCCAGGGGCATTCGGACGCCATAAGGCGGGTAAAGGGCGTTAAAAACGGCAAGCAGTACACCATTCCCGTCGCCGAGGCTCTTGAAAGGGTAAGAAACGGCGAGGATCCCGTGCTTACCGCCCGTCAGAAGCACACGAGAGAATGCTTTGTCGTACCCGAGGAGGGCGCGGATACTGCGCAGATCGAAAAGGATATCAAGACCATGCCCAACTATTTTTCCGATTACGACACCACGGTGCATTTCATCACCGAGGAGGAGCTTGAAAGAGATCACGGCGGCATCCCGCACGGCGGATTCGTTATCCGCTCGGGAAAAACGGGAGGCGGCAGCGGACACGTTATGGAATTCAGTTTGAAGCTGGAGTCAAACCCCGAATTTACCGCAAGCGTTATCGCTGCGTTTGCAAGAGCCGCTTACAGGCTCAGCCTTGAGGGCGCAAGCGGCTGCAAAACCATTTTCGATATCCCTCCCGCGTATCTTTGCTCTCAAAGCGGCGAGGAGCTGAGAGCGCATATGCTGTAACAGGTTTTCGGCTTGAAGCCGGTATAAGCATGAGGGGGGTTAAATTTTCAAAATGCTATTGTAATTTATAAAATTATGTGTTATAATATGTTATACGGAAGTTTTGGCTTGAACCAAACCCCAACAAGAATTTGAAATCAGGAGATGATTGCTGTTATGAAAAACGCACTTGGTATAGCTTTCCTGTCAATGCTTGCGGCTGCTGCCGGAGCGGCGGCGGCTGTATATGCGATCAAAAAGAGAGATGAGCTGGAGCAGTACGACTACAGCTTTGACGATGACGACGAGATATTCTTCGGCGACGGCGAATGCAGCGGCTGCGGTGACGGGGAAGACGCGGAGGAGGAGGACGTTTCCCGTTTCTCCGAAAGCGAATCCGAGCTTGCCGCTCTTGACGGAGCGGAGGAAGACGATTTTACGCCGCCCCCGTTCACTGCCGGCGAAAAATCCGGCGGTCCCGATTTCTGATAAAGCAAAGACCCGACGGTTGATCATCCGCCGGGTCTTTATATTAGGGCGTACCGACGCTATCCGAAATGCTCGGATTGCGTCAACACGCCCCGGTATTATTCCTCGTTATCGGCTTCGGAAGCGGGAACGTCAGCCATGCTTATTTCCAGCTCTTCGAGATAAAATCCCGCGTCGGGAACGGTTTTCAGAAAATTCTGGGCTGCCTTGGGATCGCCCGACAAAATGGAAACGGCGGCTTTATTGCTGGGGACGTCCGCGAAATATTCGTACACGCCGAATTCCGGCTCTAACAGCTCAGCCGCCCGTCTGCCTATTTCGGTAAGCTCGTTGAGGGATTTTGACACGGTAACATAGCGCACGCAGGTGTATTCGGAGAGCAGATCCCTGTAAAAATCCGAGGGACTGTAGGTTGTTATCGCCACAAACAGCGTTCCTCCATAGCTGTAGCTGCCGCTGTAGTCGTCGGGATACGTGCCGTTGTTTTCCGTATCGAATGCGGAATTGAGCCTGATATAGGCGTTTTCCGGAGTATCCTCAAAGGGGAGAGCCGTGGTCTGCTCCGTTTCCGGCTCCGTTTCGGCTGTTGTTTCCGTCGTTACGGTATCGGAAACGGTTTCCGATACTGTTTCCGAGGAAACGGGCGGCGCTTCGCCTACTGCGGAGGCGGTGTAATATATGGATTTATAAGTAACGGTCGAGGGTACGGTTTCGGCTGTATCCGATCCCTCGCCGTAAACGCCGCATGCCGTCAGCATTGCGGCGAAAGCGGCGGGCAGCAAAACGATAAATATTTTACGCACAAATATCGATCCTTTCAGAAAAAAACCCGTTGCTATATGCCGGAGGGAGCTTTCCGCATTATTTTTCCTCCGGCGCGGTTTGTGAGAACAGGCTATAAGAAAAGCATAACATTTCAAAGCGGTTTTGTCAAGAGGAACAATAATAATGAAACGGAAAGGAAAATTGGTACAGGGTATTTGATATTATTTTATGGACGGTACTCGGTGATCTATAGATTTTTTGGCTGATCGCTTTAGTTTGCACGTTATTTTCTTATTCTTATGCTATAGTTTGTTTTTTGGCAGGTTGTTTTGGTTTTGGAGATATGTTTAGCACGTTAGCCATGCAAAGGGAAAACCGTAGGGGGAAAAGGGGGGAGGCGCTCTGGGAAACCCAAGGACGCTTGGCCGCCCTCCCCCTTCCCCCTACGGTTTTCCCTCTGCACTCTCTTTCCCTTTCCCCCTTTCCCCTCCAGGCCACCGCTATCTCTGCCACTGCGTTGGATTGTTTAAGTTTTTTTATTTGCTCTTTGAAAGGGTTTGTTATGATATAGAGTTATGGGGGGGTGGAAAAAGGTTTTCTTTTTTCTTCTTAAATACGAAACATGGTTCAAAGAACTTTGTGATTAAAAAAGGAAATACATTTCCAAACAAAAAAACAAGATATCAAATCAGACTTTTTTCAAAGGAAAAATAAAAAGTAAAAACAAAACAACGCAGTGAGTTTGGGAGCGGTGGTCGGGAGGGGAAAAAGGGGAGAGGGGAAGAGAGTGCAGAGGG
>JAMPAO010000001.1:6050-20397 GCA_023667165.1 Ruminococcus sp.
TAAAGTTCTTGAAAACTGAATAAACTTTACACCTTTTGAATGTTGGGGAGTTGTGTTTAATTTATGATCTAATTTCTAAATCACCTAATTTAGCAATTATTTCATTAATTTTTGCCTTGGTTTCTTCGCTTGCTGTTGTCTTATGCTCTTCAAGGATTTTTTCAATTTCCTTTATATCACTATAAGTCAGCGCATTTTTTGCCATTTCGTTCACCACCTTTTCACCACCTTTATAATAATATCGTTGCTACTATTATAAAGGGTAATTCGGATTTTGTCAAGGTGTAAAGTTTATTCAACACGGAAATCAATTTTGCTTTACAAGTTTTGAAATATGTGATAAAATAAAGGTGTAAAGTTCTTGAAAACCGAAAAAACTTTACACCTTTTGAATGTATGTAGTTATACGTGTGTCAATTCTTTTTTACTGTCTTTGTTGATTTCGTTTGATGTTTCGGTTAAAAATTCGCTTAGAGTTTTTTCGTCTCCCGATTCAACATATTCAAAGGCTTTTAAGATTTGGTCGCCCGTATATCCTAAACCCTTAAATAATTTTGACAGTCTCATAAATTCAGCCATATTCATTTCATCATTCACCACCTTTTCACCGCCCTTATTATAGTCGTTACCTATATTATAGCGGATAAATTGGATTTTGTCAAGTGTGAAGTCTATTCAATTTTCAAGGTGCCTTGGTGCGGGGGATTAATTCCCGTCCTCTTATCTTTTATATATAACATATAATTGCAGAGGCTTGCAAAAATATATTGATGATTATAACTATCGACTGTATTAGTCATAATTAATGCGGTTGATAGTTATTTTTATATCTTAATTATGGCTGCTATAGTTTACAATTATTTCTATGCCGTTTACCCGCTAAAAAAGGCATAAGGCAAAGACGTTACCCGAGATTTGAACGCTCCGGTATCATTTCTTCGGCAGTTAGTGCAAACCTCAAAAAACAAACCGCGCAGAATACTGTCCCAACCGCTTGTAAAAAGCGGGAAAAAATGCTAAAATATATCCGGTGATGATATTTATGAAAAAGAATAAAATAAAACAATTAAAAAAATGGATGGCAGGGCTGCCGGTACTTGTATTACTGACCGCCTGCTCTGAAACGGATATCCGTCCCGAAGCTCCGGCGGAGGCGCAAAGCTCCGCCATAACGACGGTCGGTGAAACGACTGCGCCGGAGGAAAGCGATGAGAACCGGAGAACCGAAACACGACCCGAAAACGGGGCAGCCGCGTATACCACGCCCTACGGTATGTTCGTTCCCATTCCCCATATCCTTGAAATAAACGAGTATATGGTCAACAATCCCGTTGTGCTGGACAGCGGCTCGTCAATGGTCTATATAACTCCGAACGGCAGCAGGGAGGATGCCGAGGAGATTATGAGTACCGTAAAGGATCTTTCCGATACGATCTGCCTGCGGTGTACCGACGACTATTCAAAAGCGTACGCCCTTGCCGTGTGGACCGGCACGAACGTCGCATATGACCACGACGCCGCTCACGATATGTCCGATCTGACCGTCACATCGCTTGAAGCCGTTATCAACAACGGTTTCCGCACTACCTGCGGAGGCTTTGCCAATTTATATTCCGCCCTCTGCGCCTGTCAGGGCATATACTGCCTTAATATGAAAGGCGGCACGTCAAGCGAGGGCTGGACAAGGGCGCAATTGGAGGAAGCACCCGCAAATCACGAGTGGAACGCTGTTTTTATAGACGGGAAATGGTACTATTCCGACTGCACATGGATAAGCGATCTCAGCTATGAGGACGGAGAAATTTACGGCGGCGAAGCGGTCCTGCCCTTTTACGCTTTGTTCGGATTCGGAGAGATGAGCGTCGAACACAGGATAGACAGATGCGAGCACAGAGATTATTTCGGATAATGTGAATATTACCAATAACCTTGTTCCTTTTTTATGTAATTTATCTGATTTGTCAATTTAAAACGGTAACAAATTGTGCTATAATAATTATATGCGTAAAAAATACAGCGATAATGCGAGGTTTGAAATATGAGCTTTGTTTCCGTAAAAAACGTTTATAAGCGATATCAAATGGGCGAGGTGACCATCACCGCCTCCGACGGAGTTAATTTTGAGATCGAAAAGGGCGAGTTTGTGGTGATAACGGGTGCAAGCGGCGCGGGCAAGACCACCGTACTCAATCTTCTGGGCGGCATGGATACCTGCGACGAGGGCGAGATAATTGTAGACGGAAGCAATATCGCAGCCATGAAGCCGAAGGAGCTTATAGCCTACAGGAGGTACGATATAGGCTTTGTTTTCCAGTTCTACAATCTTGTTCAGAACCTTACCGCCCTTGAAAACGTGGAGCTTGCCGCCCAGATATGCAAAGACAGTCTTGACGCGGCGGAAATGCTGAAAAGAGTGGGTCTTGAGGACAGAATGGATAACTTTCCCGCCCAGCTTTCGGGAGGAGAGCAGCAAAGAGTTTCCATTGCAAGGGCTCTGGCAAAATCTCCCAAGCTGCTGCTCTGCGACGAGCCTACCGGAGCGCTTGATTACAATACGGGCAAAAATATCCTGAAGCTCCTTCAGGACACCTGCCGCGAAAAAGGAATGACGGTCATAGTTATCACCCACAATCAAGCTATAACACCCATGGCGGACAGAGTTATCAAAATAAAAAACAGCAAGGTGGCAAAGATCGCCTTAAATCCCAAGCCTATTCCCGTTGAAGAGATAGAATGGTAAGGGGGCGGGCAGGAATATTCATGAAAAAGAAAAATATGATAATGCTCAACACCCTGCGGAACGTGAAAAAATATCCCGGAAGATTTATCGCTATAATGGCGATAATCGCCATAAGCTGCGCGTTTTATTCCGGCGTAAAATCCGCGAGTCCCGACATGAAAAACAGCGCATGGGATTATTATGACGAATACGCCCTTGCGGATATACAGCTAAAGTCCACCCTCGGATTTGACGATACCGATATTGACAGTCTGCTCGGCGGCGATAATTTCGGCGCAGGCTATGCCGGATATTCGGGGGATTTCCTTACCGACGGCACAGGAGGCAGCGCGGCGGTCAAGGTAATGTCATATTCGGATGAGCAGCCCTTGAATAGGCTCATGCTTACGGAGGGCAGGATGCCCTCCGCTCCCGACGAATGCCTTGCGGACGCAGAATCGGGTCAGAAGATTGGCATTGAGCTCGGTCAGAGGATAGTTCTTGAAAACGACAGCGACGAGGATATTTCCGAGAGCCTTGAATACACCGAATTTACCGTTGTGGGACTGGTCAAATCCCCTCTTTACGTTACCTTTGACAGGGGAGCCACGCAGATAGGCACAGGCTCGCTGAGCGCGTTCATATATATCCCCGAGGAGAGCTTTGCTTACGGAGCTTATACGGACATATACCTTTCCGTTCCCGCGGCGCACGCCGACGGTATCGCCCCGTTTTCCGGCGAATACAGCGATATCGTCGAAAAGGCGGAGCTGTTTCTGGGGGACGTTTCTCTGTCATATCTTGAAAGCAGAGGAAACAGCATAAGAGCCGAGGCGGAGGAGGAAATAGCCGACGCGAGGCAGAAGCTTGCGGACGGCGAAAAGAAATACAACGACGGCTATAAGGAATACAGCGACGGCTTGAAGGAATATAACGACGGCTACAAGGAATTCACCGAACAGCGGAAGGAATTTGAAGACGCCGCCGAGGAATACGAAAACGGCGTAAAGGAGATCGCCGAGGGCGAGGAAAGGCTTACCCGCCTGAGCGGTACCTGCGAACAGATAGACGGGTTTCTGGAGGATTACGCGCAGGTCTATATGAAGATACTTCCCGATGCTCTTCTTGACGTTTTCAAGGAAATACAGCAGATCTACGACGAAAACGACGTGGACGCATCAATATCCGATCTGCTTGCGGTATATATAATATCCAATCCCGTTAAGGATCCCCAGTCCAAGACTGTCGCGGGAGCTGCCATACAGGGCGTGAACGAGCAGGTAAGAGCCGCCTCCGCCGCGGCATTGTCCGAGATATCGGTTCAGAAAGCCGCTCTTGAAGCGGCGGGGGAAGCTATCGAAGAAAACCGCGCTCTTATTGACGAGGCGGAGCAGGAGATAAAGGACGCAAAAAAAGAGCTGGACAATGCCAAAAGGGAACTGGACGACGCCCAAGCCGAAATAAACGACGCCAAAGCGGAAATAGCCGACGCGGAAGCGGAGATCGAGGAAACCGTTTCCGACGGCGAGTGGTACATATGGAACAGAGATGAATTCAATCCCGGCTGTATGTCATACGGCGAGGACGCGGATCGTTTGGACTCAATTGCCTCGGTGTTTCCTATCTTTTTCATTCTCATTGCCGCCCTTGTATGCTGCACTACCATGTCGAGAATGGTGGAGGAGCAGAGAACGGAAACGGGAACGCTTAAGGCTCTCGGCTACAGCTCCTTTACCATAATAATGCAGTATGTGCTGTACGCCGCAATTGCCAGCGTTATAGGCAGCATTATCGGTACTGCAATAGGCTTTGCGCTGCTTCCGAATATTTTCTTCAAGTGTTACGAAACTATGTACAGATATCCCAATTACAGTGCTCCTTTTATACCGTCCTTTGCCGCAGGCTGCATGACGGTATCCCTGATCTGCACCACGGGTTCGGCGGCGGCAACGTCAATATCGGAGCTTTCGGACGTTCCCGCGGCTCTTATCAGACCTAAGCCGCCGAAAAACGGCAAAAGGATCCTTTTGGAAAAGATCGGATTTATCTGGCGGAGAATGAAATTTTCCTATAAGGTGACTTTCAGAAACCTTTTGCGCTATAAGAGCAGGTTTTTAATGACGATAGTAGGCATAGGCGGCTGCACCGCACTGCTGCTGACGGCGTTCGGACTGAAAGAGTCTATCGCCTGCATTGCGGATAAGCAGTATGACGAGATATTCCTTTACGACGCCATGGCTGTGTTCGGCGACAAAGCGGACGAGGAGGACAGAAACGCCTTGGACGAGGTCATAGACGGCAGCGGCGAGATAATTTCCCATATGGGCGTTATACAGGAGAGCAGGGACGTTTTTTCCGAAAGCGCGGACAGGGAATGCTATATCTTCGCTCCCTCCGACGCGGAAGATCTGAACGATTATATCGTGCTGCGCAGACGTTCGGACGGCTCGCCCATAGCTCTTTCCGACGAAGGAGTTGTCATTAACGAAAAGCTGAGCAATATGCTGGGTGCGGGAAAGGGCGATACCATTAACATTGAAGGTGCGGAAAGCGGCATTGTCATTACTGATATTGCCGAAAACTACACGTTCCATTACGTTTATATGACGCAGACTGTCTACCGTTCGCTGTTCGGCGAAAAGGAGGATAACATTATTCTGATAAATACGGGAGATACTCCCGAAAAATCGGTGAGAAACGAGATATCCTCACGGCTGATAGCCTGCAGCGGCGTCATCTCCGCTTCCTTTACCTTTGACGGTACTGACAATTTCAGAAAACTCGTTTCCAGCCTTGACCTTATAGTGGCGGTGCTTATAGTATTTGCCGGCGCATTGTCCCTGCTGATACTGTTCAATCTTGCCAATATAAACATCAACGAGCGTATTAGGGAGATAGCGACAATAAAGGTGCTGGGCTTCTTCGACGGGGAGGTCAGCGCGTACATCTACCGCGAAAATATAGTATCGTCGTTTATCGGCATTGCCTGCGGACTTGTGCTGGGGATATTCCTGGAGGGTTTCGTGGTAAAGACCGCCGAAGTGGACGAGGTCATGTTCTCCCCCGACATACCGTGGTTCTGCTTTATCCTTGCTGCGGCGGTAATGATGATATTCGCGGCGGCAGTGAACGTGCTTTTGCATTTCAAGCTGAAAAAGATCGACATGGCGTCCTCAATGAAGGCCATCGAATAAGCGGCGTACGGCGGGTTTATGCGGTTATTTGATTTTATTCCTCGCCCCAAAATTCGCTGCGGTCGGCGCGGCATCAAACCGGTCTGTATAATGGGAGATAATTACAATGTCATCACAGGTCAAAAAATATGAAATGGATATGTGCAGCGGACCGATACTGAAAAAGATGCTGGTGTTCACGCTGCCGCTTATGCTTTCGGGAATATTGCAGCTTCTTTTCAACGCGGCGGATATCGTAGTGGTAGGACGCTTTGCGGGCGATGATTCCCTGGGAGCGGTTGGATCGACTTCAGCGCTGATCAACCTGCTGACAAATCTTTTTATGGGTCTTTCGGTGGGCGCGAACGTCGTTGCCGCACGGTTTTTCGGCGCAAAGCGTTCCGAGGAGCTTAGCAGGACGGTCCACACGACCATGGCTCTCAGCCTGATAAGCGGCGTACTGCTCACAGCGATCGGTCTGTTCGGAGCAAGGCAGATACTTACGCTTATGCAGACTCCTCCGGAGGTCATAGAGCTTGCCTCGGAGTATCTTAGAATATATTTTATAGGCATAACCTCGTCAATGGTATATAATTTCGGCAGTGCGCTGCTGCGCGCCGTGGGCGATACAAGACGGCCGCTGTATTATCTGATAATAGCGGGGGCGGTAAACGTTCTGCTTAATCTTCTGTTCGTTATCGTCCTTAAAATGGACGTGGCGGGAGTGGCGCTTGCAACCGCTGTTTCTCAGACTCTGTCCGCCGCGCTGGTGGTGCGGTGCCTTATCAGAGAAAAAAGCGATATACATCTTGATCCGAAGAAAATAGGCATTGACCGCTCAAAGCTGTCGCTCATCTTAAGGGTGGGACTTCCCGCAGGATTTCAAGGAACGGTCTTTTCCCTGTCAAACGTTGTGATACAGTCCTCGGTAAACACCTTCGGACATATAGTTATAGCAGGCAATTCCGCCGCTGCCAATATAGAGGGTTTCGTTTATATGGCAATGAACTCGTTTTACCAGGCGACTATATCTTTTGTAAGCCAGAATTTCGGCGCGGGGGAATATAAGCGGATAAACAAAATAGTCCTTACGGGGGAAGCATGCGTTGTAACGGTGGGATTGCTGCTGGGGAATACGGCATATCTTCTGGGAGAGCCTCTTTTGGGGATATACTCGAAAAGTCCCGATATAATATCCGCCGGAATGGTCAGAATGCAGATAATATGCACTACCTACGCCCTTTGCGGAATGATGGACGTTATGGTCGGAGCGCTGAGAGGTCTGGGCAGCTCCGTAATACCCATGATAGTTTCCCTCATAGGCGCCTGCGGTCTGCGGCTGCTGTGGATAGCCGTTGTGTTCGATATTCCCGAATATCATTTTATCCGCACGGTGTACATTTCCTACCCCATTACATGGACAATAACCCTGGCGGCGCACTGCGTATGCTTTGCCGTTGTAAGGAGCAGGGTAAAACGGAAGTATGAAATTCCTCTCAGCGGCAGCGAAAAAGCATAGCGGCGGTCTGCGGTATTTTTGCAAGGGTTCATCGGCTGAAAAAAATATGCCGTTTCCTCAAGCGGGAAACGGCATTGTCTTTTATCGGCGTTTTTTCGCAGGGCGGAGCGGGATCATTTCTTTTCCGCGCTGTCCGCCGCATTATATCCTTTTGCCGCAAAAAAAGCTCTTATCATGTTGATCATTATAATAAAGCAGATTATACCCGCCGCAGCAAGCCATTGAACTCCGCTCAAAGGTCCGTAAAACGCCGCAGCAGCAACGGCAAGAACGGATACGGCTATGCAGCAGCCGTAATTTCGGGTAAATCCGTTCACATCGGGAAGCGCGAGAGCCGCCCATGAAACTGTTATCG
Organism: Ruminococcus sp.; assembly: GCA_023667165.1. Taxonomy (GTDB): domain Bacteria; phylum Bacillota; class Clostridia; order Oscillospirales; family Ruminococcaceae; genus Huintestinicola. Next base: position 13,817 of record JAMPAO010000001.1, read on the forward strand.
GAAGGAACGCGCTTGTAAGGAAAAACGCCGTAAACAGCGGCTTGTCGGTGCTGTCGTGATCGGGAACGGAAAACGGCGGGTATTCCTCCTCAATCTCCACCACCTGATAATAGTCGTACTCCGGCAGTCCGCTGTATTCCTTGTAAACGCTTCTCACGGGAAAGCTGAACAGAAAAAAGACGGAAACGGCTGTGAAAAGTATGATGTTTAGTATGCAGAGCGTTTTGTGATCCTTCGTCCACAGCTTTTGTTTTTCTCCGCCCGGCGAGGCTTCGGCAGTCCTGCCCGACGCAGATGAAAGCAGCACGGCAAAGAAATGCAGCCACGCCGCCTGGCAGCACGTATAAGGAGATCCCGCTCCGGAAAGGGCGCATATTATGACTGCCGCAGAAAACGCGCATACCGAAACAAGCCGCACCGCAGCCATATTCCGCACGCCTTTCATAAGCTCCGGCGTTCTTGTGACCTTGGACAGGCGCTTTACCGCATTCCTGCCCCGCAGACCGAACACCTGCGCGGATATGATGTAAAGGGTGTTTCTCATGCTTTCCCTGCCCGTAAACGCCGTAAGCACAGCCGTTAATGATATTGCCCGGGACGCGGCTTCAAGGAGCGGGACGACATAATCGTCATTGTCAAATATGCCCCCTCCCGAAATGTATATGCCGGACAGCATTACGGCGATCCCCGCAAGAACGCCGAAGGTGCTGCCTATTCCGCTTATATCTCCGAGAGAACCCATAAGCCTCGGGTCGAGAGATCTGTTATTTTTTGCCCTGTCCGCACGGCTGATCCCCATAACGCCGGAGAGCGCAAAATGCTGTACCGCAAAGGCAAGCATAAGTATTCCCGCCGAGGCAGCCGCAGAAACAAGCGCGCCGCTGCCGCCTCCCAAAAACAGACCGATCGCCGCGGGGATAACGGCTGCTGCGGCAATAAGGGTATACTGATTGAAAAAAACGCCCTTCAGGATATCCGAAATAATCGTCAAAAGGGGAAGCCTTTCATTGGCGGTATCTTTTTTTGCGGTATTACCGTTCATATGAACTCCTCACAATCTTAATGTAATTATATTATAGCTTATTTCTCCGCGGTTGTCAAGACGGTGAGAGGATATGAACGCGCCGGATTGGAGAGGTGATAAACGGGCGTGCGGCCGGATCCGTGTAAAAATATTATTCCGAGCCGTACCGTTGTCATGCTCAAATTTATAAAAACCCATTGATTTTATGCTCGTGATGTGTTATAATTATCTCAAAATCAAATTGGGAGACGGGAATATGAATATACTTATCAAAAATACCGAAATGCTTGTAAACGGAGATATTTCCAAAGGGGATATCTTTATAGGGAACGGGAAAATATTATCCGTCGGCAAGGAACCGGAGAACTTTACGGCGGATAAGACTGTGGACGGCGGCGGAAAGCTGGCTGTTCCCGGACTTATCAACTGCCATACTCATTCGTATATGTCGCTTTTCAGAAATATCGCCGACGATCTTTCCTTTGAGGACTGGCTTTTCGGCAATATCATGCCGAGAGAGGACAGGCTTACAGCAGAGGACGGCTATTGGGGCGCGATGCTTTCCTGCGCGGAGATGATCAAAAGCGGCACCACCTGCTTTATGGATATGCACATGTTCCCAAAAATGACCGCCAAAGCCGCCGATACTCTCGGAATGAGAGCGGTCATGACAAGAGGTCTTACGGGAAGCAGCCGCAATGATAAGGACGGTATCCGCAGGGTAAACGAGCATTTTGAGGAAATGGAGGCTTTCAAGGACAACAGCCGCATTTCCTTTAAGATGGGCGCCCACGCCATATACACCTGCGGCGGCGACTATCTGGAATGGCTGATCGAAAAGGCTTCGGAAACGGGACAGGAGTTCCACATACACCTTTCCGAAACCGTAAACGAGGTCGATAACTGCCAAAAGGAACACGGCTGCTCTCCCGTGGAATATCTGAACGGCATGGGCTTTTTCGATATAAGGACCTGCGCCGCTCACTGCGTACATCTTTCGGAAAGGGACATGGATATTCTGGCGGAGAAAAAAGTCAGTGTTATCCATAATCCAAAAAGCAACCTGAAGCTGGCAAACGGTACCGCGCCCGTGTCCCGAATGCTCGAAAAGGGCATAAACATATGCTTGGGTACGGACAGCCAAGCGTCCAACAATTCGCTGAATATGTTCTCTGAAATGAATTACGCGGCTTTGCTGCAAAAGGGCGCGACCGCCGTTCCCACCGTTTGCCCCGCAAGTCGGGTGTTTGATTTTGCCACAGTAAACGGCGCAAAGGCTCTGGGCATTCCCGATATCGGAGAGATAAAGGCGGGTTACAGGGCGGATATTGTCATGCTCGATCTCGGCCGGCCTCAGTTTTATCCGAGAAACGATCTTACCGCCGCCCTCGTTTATTCGGCAAACGGCAGCGAGGCGGACACAGTGCTGATAGACGGGGAGATCGTCCTCGAAAACGGCAGACTGACCAAATTCGACGAGGAGGAGATATACGGAAAGGTGCAGGAAGCGGCGAACAGGCTTTGATACCGATAACATATCATTCATAAAAAATTAACCGAAAGGAAAGATGAAAATGTCAGTTGCAAGCGAGATCAGAAATCCCGAATTATGGGAAAGCGGAGCGAGGAAGATCCGGTGGGTAAAGCAGAATATGCCCCTGCTTAGGAGCGTGGAAAAGGAATTTGCGGAAACAAAGCCGTTTGAGGGACTGAAGATCGCCCTGTCCGTTCACCTGGAGGCAAAGACCGCATATCTGTGCAAGGTACTTGCCGCAGGCGGGGCGGATATGTACATCACAGGCTCAAATCCTCTGTCCACGCAGGACGATGTGGCTGCGGCTCTCGTTCACGACGGTCTTAAGGTGTTCGCATGGTACGGAGCCTCCGACGAGGAGTATCACCGCCATATCACACGGGTAATAGAACCGGGTCCGAACATCATCATTGACGACGGCGGAGATCTTGTCCATCTTATCCATACAGAGTACAGGGAGCTTATACCGAACGTTATAGGCGGCTGCGAGGAAACTACCACGGGCATTATAAGGCTTATCGCCATGAACAGGGCGGGAGAGCTTAAATTCCCCATGGTGCTTGTAAACAATGCGGACTGCAAGCACCTTTTCGACAACCGCTACGGCACGGGTCAGTCGGTCTGGGACGGTATAAACCGAACGACCAATCTTATCGTTGCGGGAAAAAACGTCGTTGTGGCAGGCTACGGCTGGTGCGGCAAGGGAGTTGCCATGCGCGCTAAGGGCATGGGCGCAAGCGTTATAGTTACGGAGGTCGATCCCATAAAGGCTATGGAAGCGGTAATGGACGGCTTTAAGGTGATGAAAATGGAGAAAGCGGCGGAAACGGGCGACTTTTTCGTTACCGTTACCGGCTGCGACGGAGTTATCACTCAAAAGAGCTTTGAGAAGATGAAGGACGGGGCGATCTGCTGCAATGCGGGTCACTTCGACTGCGAGGTGGACGTGGCATGGCTGAAGGATAACTGCGTCAGGTCATGGATCGCACGCAATAACATAATGGGTTACGAGCTGAAGAACGACAGAAGCGTTTACGTTATCGCCGAGGGCAGGCTTGTGAATCTGGCGGCGGGGGACGGTCATCCCGCGGAGATCATGGATATGTCATTTGCGGTGCAGGCAATGAGCGCGCTTTATCTTGTGAAAAATAAGGGCGGATTTACGGATATGGTCATTGACGTTCCGAGAGAGGTTGACGCGGAGATCGCAAGACGCAAGCTGAATGCGTGGGATATCGAGATAGACGCGCTTACAAAGGAGCAGGAGGAGTACCTCAACAAGGGTTTATGATAAAAGTTCACGGCGGATTTACGGAAAGTTTACAGATCTCGCCATAAAAATCCTCCTGTTATCCGTATATATAACAGAGGTAAAATACCGGTGACCGGCATTGAAATTTTTACGGGACTTCGAGCGCAATTCCCAATGCCGCTGCTTACAGATAACAGGAGGAATATCATTATGAGAAAAACAATTTTGCCGCTGTCTGCGGCATTATCCGCGCTTATGCTCACAGCCTGCGGCAGCGGCGATTCCACGCTTAATTATGCGGGCGAAAAGAACTACGACGGAGCTATGTATGCGGAAACCACACAGGCGTACTACGACTCATACGAAACAGACGAGGACAATATGTACGGGGAAAGCATGGTTTCCTATGATATGGCTGAGGCGTCCGGATCCGACGCTTCTTCCGGCGCTGCCGACGGAATTGAGGCAGCTAAGATACGCAGAGAAATGTTGGTTTATTCCTGCGAGATGCAGCTTGATACCCTTGACTTTGCGGGTACTCTCGACGGCTTTAGGGAAAGGCTTGACAGCTACGGCGGATTTATCGAGGACGAGCGTTATTCCGACGGCGGCTCCGGCGGCAGATGGTACTACGACAGCGAGGAGAAATGGCAGTCCTACACCGCCACGGTGCGCGTTCCCAGCAAGGATTACGACAGCTTCTGCACCGATATATCGCAGCTTGGCGATCTGCGCAGCAAGAACGCTTCGGTGGACAATTTAAGCAGCGAATACTACGACCTGTCGGTCACGCTGGAAATATATCAAGCCAAGGAGGACAGGTACATACAGCTCCTTGCGGATATTACCGACGACAAATACGCCATCGAGGTAGAGAGGGAGCTTACAAATCTCCAGGTGGAGATCGCCCGTATAAAGACAAGAATGAACACCATTGAAACGGACGTTGCCTACTCTTATGTTGACATTACAATCAGCGAGGTCAAGGAGTATACAGCAGAGCCTGTGAAAACGGATACTTTCGGTCAGCGGCTGTCAAACACGGTAAGGGAAACCGTTTCGGATTTCGGAGATTTTCTTGAATGGGCGCTGTTTGCGCTTATAGCTCTGTTCCCGTACGCCGTATTTATCGGATTGATAATATTTATTATCGCAAGGATCAGAAAGGCGGTAAATAAGCGCCGCAGCAAAAAACAAGCGGCAGGCTCGGAGAATGCGGAAAGCAAGGTCGAGCTTGGCAGGAAAAGATCCGAAAAAAACATACCTCTCGAATATAATTATCCGGCTGACGGAAACACGGACGGGGAGAAAAACAAAGAATGATTTAGCCATAGGTAAATCTGTTGTAAGGTACTATTGTGATAAATATGACAAAAAAATTTCAGCCGCCGAAAATTTTTCAATGTTTCCCGGCAAAGGCGTATCCGCAGCAGTAGGTACGAAAAAAATTCTTGCGGGAAATGCAGACCTGCTGTTTGAAAACGGAATTAATGCCGATACCGAAGCGGCGGAGCAATACCTTGCAAAAGGCGCAACAGCAGTCCACATCGCCATTGACGGAAAATCAGCAGGCTTTTTGGCGCTTGCTGACGCGCTGCGGCCGCAAAGCGGTACTATGCTTGAAAAACTCCGTATGCTCGGCGTTCAGCCTGTTCTTCTTACGGGAAACACCGAAAACGCCGCAAGTACCATAGCGGAAGAACTGAAGATCAGTGAAATTTGTCCGCGCTGCTTGCCCGAAGATAAAATGAATTACATAGTCAAATGTCAAGAAAACTGTCAGTCAATTTGTATGATAGGAGACGGCATAAATGACGCTCCCGTGTTAAAGCAAGCTGATGTGAGGATTGCTATGGGCGGCATTGGAAGTGATATTGCGGTTGACGCCGCGGATATTGCTTTGATTGATGATAAAGTTGAGGAACTTTCGCATTTATTTGAGCTTTCAAAGCATATGATGACAACGATAAAATTTAACTTGACATTCTCTGTCCCCTGCAAATATACTCTTTAATGGGTGATCATTATATTTTCGGGCAGCTATTGACCCAACGAGAGCATTTTGACGGCGCTTAGCAATTTGTTTATGTCATACCCTCGTTTTTCAGCCGGCTTCAAATCTTTTTGAAACCGTGAAGTAGACTTGATCGTATATTTTATTAAAGAAGTTCCTTAAACATAAGGTCAACGCCGTCATATCCCTTGTATTTATCGGGATACAGTTTCATATCCTTGACCTCGTAAATAGCCGCGACAGTTTCGCTGTAAGGGACGTTTGCCAAGTTATTGCGGACATTGCCCGATTCAAAGTAACGCTAAGAGTGCTGCGCAGCAATGCTAATCCTTATATAATTTCGGATTATCGCTATATTAACATCACTACCGGGTATGTGCTATTTTGCTATATAATCAAGCCAAAACCAAAGTAAAACTATAATATATTACAAAAACAAAAAAAAAACTTGACTTTCGGGATATTTTAGCGTATAATAGTAAATGTTCTTATTGATAATGCATTATTTTGGCGGTATAGCTCAGTGGCTAGAGCAACCGGTTCATACCCGGTAGGTCGTAAGTTCAAATCTCACTGCCGCTACCATTACAGACTGTTGAAATATCGGCAGTCTTGTTAGGCCCGTTGGTCAAGAGGTTAAGACGACGCCCTTTCACGGCGTAATCATGGGTTCAATTCCCGTACGGGTCACCATTGCCATATCCCGCAAACCTTGTCTACAAAAGGGTTTGCGGGTTTTGCATATTCGCCTGAAACG
>JAMPAO010000001.1:20497-31274 GCA_023667165.1 Ruminococcus sp.
AAGCATGACAACAAAAGGGCAAGTCAGGCGGTGCTTCGGAAGTTTCCGAGGAGGTCTATCGGACCGATCCGCAGCAGCGCTTTACCTCTTCCGCCCAGCGTTCGGGGTAACATAACAGCAGCTCCTCGTGGCGCATATCGTGGCGGCGGATATCGGGGGAGCGGAAATGAAGATTATACCGTTTCAGATATTCTTCTCCCATTTTTACCGCGTAAAAGCAGTGGATCGATGTTCCCTTTACGTCAATGCCGTTTTCAATGGGAGTGACCAGATCCGAGTAAAACTGATTCCGTATGCTCTCTCTTTTGACGAAAGACATCTTGCTGCTTGTCATGCCGAACATTTCAAGCATTTTTTTGCTGTACGCCATTTCATCCGGCGGCATTTTGTTCATCTTTTTCTCCATGAACGCGGGCAGTCTGCCCTTTTGAAGTATGCCGTAAAAAATTTTGCCTATAAGCCAGCCCTGAAGCTTTGCCGACAGTCCCGAACCTTGATCCATATCCGAGCTGCCGATGATACCGTGGTCTATGTGTACGCGCTTCCTTTGGATCAAAAGCGATACGAACGATCCGCCCAGGGAGCAGCCGTAAGCGCAGCATATTCTGCCGCCGAAGCGGTCTTTTATGTAATTTTCGATCTTTTCCGTTTCCGAGGTCATGTCCGGAAATATAGTTTCCTCCGTTTCGTCAAAGCCGTCGTAAGAAACGCATACAACGTGAAAATCGCTTTCAAGCAGAGGGATCACGTTTCCGAAATTGCTTTTCCAGTGGCAGCAGGTGCCCGGCAGCAGCATTATCACCGGTTTGCCGTCGGATCCGAATTCATAGAATTTCATTTTGACTGTCCTCCTTGTATTTTGAGCGTCGCATAAAAATCGACCTAACAGTCCGTATTGTATTAGCGACTGCTAACTTAATGCTATTATACACCCTGAAGCTCCGTTTGTCAATAGTATCGGTTTATTTTTCAAGGAAATCAATTTTTAGGAAATAGATTTCCGAAGCAAGAGGCAAGAAGCGGTATCGGCAGGTTCCGGGGAGGTCTGTTGAAAAAATACCCGTCGGGAAAGCTCCCAACGGGTCGTTTCATCGTTTTCAGCCTTTAACGGGTACGCGTATCATGCTTTTGTAGCCTTCGTCCGTCATATCTCCCTCGGGATATACCTCTATATCCATTTCATAAGTAGGCTCGTATGAGGACGAGGGGAAAAATTCGGTGCATATACTGTGCCACAGCTTACGTATAGCCATGGGCATCGCGCCCGTGCATTCAAATTCCGCCCATCTTCGGGCGGGTATCTCCGTTACCGTAAAGCCGTCGGGTACGGCTGTATCACCGTCGGGGAGCCTTGCGGCTATAGAGTAGGTGAAGGTCTGACTTTTCTCCTCCGTGTGAGCGTAGCAGATACCGAAAATATACTTCCTGCCACAGCTAAGCTCCAACAGCTTTGATACAGTGCCGTCCTCCCTGCACTTGTCCCAGAAGTCGGGGATAAGCCTGTTCTGATCGTCGTTTCCCGTGTCTACGGGGCACTCCATTCTCTTTTCGGCGACCTTGAAGCCGCTTTCCTTGATTATCCTGTGTTCCATAATATTACCGCCTTTCACTGAAATTTTAACGCAGACTCTTCCGAATGTTCTGACTCTGCCTCCCCGCTTTGCTTCGATGGGAGTGATACCGTGAAACGCGGCAAACGCTCTTGCAAATCCTTCGGGAGTGTTATAGCCGTATTTCAGGGCGATGTCCGTTACCCTGCCGCCCCGGGAAAGCTCGCAGCCCGCAAGGGTCAGCCTGCGGTTGCGTATATATTCCCCTACGGTAAAGCCGCAGATAACTCCGAATATCTTCCTGTAGTAAAATTCGGAGATATTCATTTCCTCCGCAATGTCCTTTACCCTAAGCGGCTCGGTCAAATGCTCCTCTATGAAGTCTAAAGAACGCTGAAAGGCTTTCAGCCAGTCCATCCTATCGCCTCCGCAGTCCAAAATTGAAAGCCGCCGGCTTGGCTTTCCTTTTTCGGTCTGATTACATTATATCTTATCTTAAAAAATTTTTCCCGATATTTTTTGTCCTCTTCGGTCGGATAATTTAAGGCAATGCGCAGTAATACCGATTTTCGGCCAAAAAAGCGCAAAAGATCCGCGAAAAATCCGGATTTATGATTTTTTCGCGGATCTTTTGCATATGTTCTTAAAAGCAGATCGGTTACAGAGAGCTTCCTTTCCGCTTTATTCGTTTGCGTCCTCCTGTTCGGGAGCGGTATTGGCTTCCCCGTCCTGCGTTTCCGCCGTTTCCTCTTCGTTATCGGCGGCAGTATCCGCGTTTTCGGTTTCGGCGGTATCCTCCGATACGCCGCCGGTATCATCGGCGTTTTCCTCCTCCGATTCATTGACCTTTTCCACCAGCTTGTCGATCTGAGCCTTGACCTCTTCAATGGTGTTGAATATCGGATATTCTATTGAAAAATAGGTGTAGCTCCAGGTGCCGTCGGCGATGTCGTACACCAATTGACCGTTCTGCTCGGCGAGGGCGGCGGTTTCGTCAAAATATACCTCTCCGTCGATTATCATTTTCGTACCGCTCCATTCGCATTCGAATTCGCAGGGCTTGGGAGCCTGCTTTACCAGTTTTTTAACGGTAGTGTCCATTTTAAGGAACCCTTTGTCAACATCGAGAGTGTTTGGCTGTACATAAACGCATTTTTTACCCGTAGACTTGTTCTGAACGTCAAGGATATAGTATCTGAACGCACCCGACGGAGAAACGCCCTGTTCTATGAGCGTGTCCGTGGTAGTCACGCGGAAAACGTTCATTACGAAGAAAAAGGCGATCCCTCCCACGATATACATCAGCAGGAAGACAGTTCCGAAAATGGTCTTAGCCGTTTCGTTCATATGGCAGCAGAAGAAGCCGAAGAGCGTTACCACCGCTGCGGGCAGCAGCAGGGGCCAGTTTCCCCAGTCAAGAAGCACCAGCGGAAAAAACAGCAGCATATTCACCATGGCAAATATGCAGGTGAACACCGACCGTCTGGTGTAGAAAAACAGCAGGCATATCACGGCGGAAAACAGCGACCCCACCAAGGCGAACTGACCTCTGCTGACATATTCGATATCATAGAAAAACACTATGTAGTCAAAATACGCCAGAACGGCGGAATAGATAACGCCCAGAATGCTGACTGCCATTCTGAACCACTTATTTGTTGCGACCGTCATAAACTTGTTCATAAAAATTCTCCGATCATATCAGCCGATCCGAGGAACGGCATTATTGCGTAAATTATTATTTATATATATTTTATACTAAAAAAATGAATATTTCAACCACAATGTGATGTCAAGGCGGTTACAATATATGACAGAACGGAATAAAAACGGGATATCATGCAAAACGGCTCCGCATGATATCCCGTTTTACTCCTAATCCATATACTGCTGAAGCTCGGAGACAAGCCTTTCCTCTGCGGCGATCACTCTTCCCGCCAGCGCTCTGCAGGAATTATCCGCCGCCCTGTATTTGTCAAGGTAACGGTTTAGGGAGTTTACACCTGAATTGCAGCCTTTTGCGATTATGGCGGCGGCTTTTTCGTCGCTGCCGTTTTTAAGGGTGAGCTTTGTTTTCATGGAGGACATAGCTTTCGCGGCGGCAGGGGGATTTTTTCCGGGATCTTCGCATTTTCCCAGAAGAGCCTCGGCGTCTGCGCGGAAAGCTATATGCTCCTGTATACTCCGGTTCAAAAGCTGTTCCAGATCCGGATCGTACACGTTTGAGGAAACGTTTTCCAAGGAGGATATGCCCATTTTTATCCCCGCGTCGCATTCTCTGAGCAGCTTTACCGTGTCGCTGCTGTACATATTGTTACTGCGGTTATCGTCGGTCATTTACAATACCGTCCTTTCTTTTGAAAATGAATAATAATATTATTCGCTTTATTCGGGGCAAAATTACAGGAAATTTGTTATAGACGGTACCGCACAAAAAACATTGCTGTACCGCAGCAAATCAGCTTTTCTTTTTTGTTGACAATATTTTCGCATAATGTTATAATGGTAATAACAGGCTGCATATGAAAACATGACGGGAATACATACGAAAATCCGAAAATCGGCATAACGGACGTGAAATTCGCCGCTTCTTCGCCCTAAATTTAAAAATAAAAAAATTGTGAGATGAACAAACCTATGAACTGCTTCGAGGTTTTGCAAAAATATTTCGGTTATTCTTCTTTTCGTACCGGTCAGCAGGAGATAACCGACAGTATCCTTTCCGGAAGAGATACTCTCGGCGTAATGCCGACAGGCGCGGGCAAATCCATATGCTATCAGGTCCCCGCGCTTATGCTTGACGGCGTGTCGGTGGTGATATCGCCGCTTATATCCCTTATGCAGGATCAGGTAACGGCTCTTGTTCAGTCGGGAATAAAAGCCGCCTACATAAACAGCAGTCTTAGCGTAAATCAGCTTTACACTGTGATCTCAAACGCGGAAAAGGGTATGTACAAGCTGATATACATTGCCCCCGAAAGGCTCGACAGCGAGCTTTTTCTGAATTTTGCCGTCCGCGCCCGCATATCCATGATAACGGTGGACGAGGCGCATTGCATTTCCCAATGGGGGCAGGATTTCCGCCCGAGCTATCTGAATATCCCCCGTTTTATCGAAAGGCTGCCGAGCCGCCCCGTTGTCACCGCCTTTACCGCTACCGCCACAGACAGGGTAAGACAGGATATAAAGCGGCTTTTGGAGATGAACGATCCTTATGTGCTCGTTACCGGATTCGACAGGAAAAACCTCTACTTCGAGGTGCGCACTCCCGCCGACAGATACGCCGTTCTGAAGCAGTTGGTGAAAAAATATTCAGCCGAGGGGCGCAGCGGGATAGTCTACTGCTCAACAAGAAAGAATGTCGAGAACATCGCCCGTCAGCTTCGGTACGAGGGGATAGAAACGGCATATTACCACGGCGGAATGAACGAAAACGACAGATATGTAAATCAAGAGGATTTCATTTACGACAGAAAAAACGTTATGATCGCCACAAACGCTTTCGGCATGGGGATCGACAAATCAAACGTATCGTATGTGATACACTACAATATGCCCAAGGACGTGGAAAGCTATTATCAGGAGGCGGGGCGCGCGGGGCGCGATGGTTCTCCCGCCGACTGCATTCTTCTGTACAACGGCTCGGACGTGCATACGGCGCAGTTTCTTATAGACAAAAGCTATGAACAGTCGGAGCTTTCTCCCGCCGACGTCCGCGAGCTGCGCAGCCGTGATATGAAGCGGCTGCGGGACATGATATTTTACTGCACCAACGCCGAATGCCTGCGCAGCTATATTTTGAAATATTTCGGAGAACAGCACTCCGGAGAATGCGGAAACTGCTCATGGTGCTGCTCGTCGGATCCGCCGGAGGATATTACGGTTGACGCGCAGAAAATAATGTCCTGCATTGTGCGGGCGGGGCAGAAATACGGAGCGAAAATGATCTGCGATATCCTGCGGGGCGCCGAAAGCGAACGAATATCGGCGGCAGGACTTGACGCGCTGTCTACATACGGGATAATGAGGGATTCATCGGAAAAGCGTATAAGAGCGGTTATCGACAGGCTTATAGGGCAGGGATATATCGAAAAGACCGAGGGGGAATATCCGATCCTGCAGCTAAAGCCGCCGGCAAGAGCTGTTCTGACGGGCGGCGAGAGGGTCGCCGCGAGAATGCCCAAGGAGGAAGAGCCTAAGCGCAGAAGGAAAGCGCCGTCGGAGATCTCCGCATTTAACGCCGATCCGCGTCTTATGGAACGTCTGAAAGCGCTGCGCACAAGGCTTGCCTCCGTTCAGGGCGTTCCCGCGTACGTGGTATTCAGCGATTCCTCGCTGGTGGATATGTGCGCAAGACTGCCGAGGACAGACAGGGAATTTCTGGAGGTATCGGGCGTCGGTGCGGCAAAGCTCGACAGATACGGCGGCTGTTTTATGAAAGAAATAGCGGAATTTCTTGAAGAAAATCCCGTCAAGGCTGCCGCGGATACACCGTCAATGGCGGCGGAAGAGGAAAAGAAAACGCCTGCCGACCGTAAAAAAAGCAGGATGCGAACGGAAGCGGAGATAATACAGGTCTTTGCACTGCTCACGCAGGCTCATGACAAGCTGACCCCCGATAAATGCCCCTTGACGGCGACGGCGTTTACAGACAGGATAATAGCTGCGTCGGGAATAAACGTTACAGCCGCTTCTCTGCGGAAAGCCGTCACCGGCTGGCTGAAGAGCGCGGGCTTTATCAAAACGGAAACGGACGGTAACAGCAGGAGCTTTACGGATATCACCGATATTTCGGAGAATATAGGAATATACGCCGAAAACTGCACTGCTTCAAGCGGAGAGAAGTACAAAAGGATACTGTACAAGACCGAGGCGCAGCGGTTTATTCTCGACAATCTTGATTCAATAAAGGAATACGCCTTGAACTCGGCGGACTCTGTATAACCGTCAAAGACGGTCTATGTTGAACGTATCTCACGGTACACAGCACGGACAACCGAGTGATTGACAACACTCCAAACATCAGGCACAAATGAAAACGACGCCGATTTGGTAAACGGCGTCGTTTCTTGTTGTTTTATTTGATTAAGTAAGGTTCCCGATAAACTGAAATTTGTTCAATTTCTCCATTCCAAAACATTTTCTAACTTTTTTCGAGGTCGTTCATTTGGATTTTCATTCGGGTATCCAAATGCCACGGCAGCCAAAAGTTCTCCTTCAGCATTTAGCCATTCACATAACTCTGCATATGCAAAATATGTATCACACACCCAAAGACTGCCTATATCTTTTTCTGTGGCAGTTAAAAGCATATTTTGTATGGAAGCGCCAATAGACTGGATATTACAAATATCGTACACACGTTCCTCGGCAGTCTGTTCTTTCAACAAACCTTTCCCCAAAGAATTAACAACGAAAATAACTACCGGTGACTGCTCCAGTATTTTAACTGTGTATTTTGCTCCGGCAATATATTCTCTGCTTTGCGGCAATAACGCATTTCCTGTTTCCTCTCTAAGGATTCCCTTACGAAATGCATCCAACATTTCCTCTTTCTTTTTCCCTTGAACAACAATAAATTTCCAAGGCTGCCTATTTTTAGAGGACGGAGCTTTCACAGCACTTTGAATAATATCCAGAATATCCTGTTTGGGTATAGGTTTATTCTGATATTTTCTTATGCTACGCCTTTTATATATTTCTGAAATCATTCTTATATACCTCGTTAAATACCGATTTATCGTGCCCGCTTGACAATTAATTATATCATAAAGAAAATCAAAAAGTCAATATAATTTCCAAAACTCAATTCTCATCACAGTAATCCCCCGAAAATCGCGTCCGCCGCTTAACAAAAAAAAGTTTTTTTCCGCGGAAAGCTCTTGACATATTCCCGCTTTTGATTTATAATAATTATATCGCGCCGCTGTGGTGGAATAGGCAGACACAAGGGACTTAAAATCCCTCGGAGTAAAATCCGTACCGGTTCAAGTCCGGTCAGCGGCACTGGGGATCGCTGCGGACGTTTTGGAGGCGTCCGCAGCGACCGTATAATGACGATAACCGTTGAGGAGTGTATTGTTTGTACAAATATCTTAAAAAGGAAATAGTATTGTAAGCGGAGGCTTGCTGACATTATTTCCGGTGAGTTTCCGCATGATCCGAATAACTTGATTTATTTGAATTTTTGAGGAGACTGTTATCATGAAATATTTAATACGAAGAGAAACTGCCGCAGACCGCAGAACAGTTGAGGAGCTTATAAAGCAGAGCTTTTGGAATGTTAATTTTCCCGGCTGCGACGAGCATTATTTTGCCCATGTGCTGAGAGAGCATAAGGATTTTGTTCCCGAGCTTGATCTGGTCATTGAAACGGACGGCAGGATAATCGGCAGCGTAATGTACAGGAAAACCGTTCTGCGCAGCGAAAACGGAAATTCCCGTGAGATACTTTCTTTCGGTCCGTTTTGCGTTCACCCCGATTTCCAAAGAAAGGGATACGGAAAGGCTCTTCTGGAGCATTCGTTCAAGACTGCGGCGGATATGGGGTTTGACGTTATTGTGATCTTCGGGCACCCGGGCAATTATATTTCCGGGGGATTTAAGAGCTGCAGGAAATATAATGTTTGCTTGGAGGGAGATTACTTTCCCGCGCCTCTTTTGGTGAAGGAGCTTAAAGAGGGCGCGCTTGACGGCGGAAGATACTTCTACGAGGAGGGCAACGCCGCTGCTCCCTGCGAGGATAGGGCGGCTTTTGAGGAGTTTGACAAAACCTTTCCGCATATGGAGAAAGGGTATAGGACTTCTCAGGAGGAGTTTTACATTTATTCCCATTCCGCTGTTGTAAGAGATTAAGGCAATGCGTGGGATCCCTGCTTTTTTGTTCTTAATTTTTATTTCTGCACGTTGAGGCGATCTTAATGTATAGCCGAAGCTGCCCGCCCATACAATTGGGCGGGCAGCTTTTTAATTTTATGCCTGTATCCGTAAGCGTTGTTATTCCGCGAGTATTTTTTCGATTTCCGCGATCTCTTCTCCGGAAAAATCAAGACGTTGTACGCAGGCTGCGTTTTCGGCGATCTGTTCGGGACGGCTCGCCCCGATAAGGACGGTGGCGACCGCTTCATTGCGAAGCACCCACGACAGCGCCATCTGGGAGAGCTTCTGACCGCGCTTTTCGGCGACCGCGTTAAGACGGTTGAGCCGCGATATCATTTTTTCGTCAAGCTCGCCGCCTATCCATGTTTCACCCTTGCCGACGCGGGAATCCTCCGGTACGCCGCCCAGGTATTTATTTGTGAGAAAACCCTGATAAAGGGGCGAAAATACCGCAAGACCGATCCCGTTTTCCTTGGAAAAAACGTCCAGACCGTCGCGCTCTATCCAACGGTTGAGCATGGAATAGGACGGCTGATTTACAATAAACGGGGTGCGAAGCTCGCGGAATATTTTTGAGATCTCCGCCGTCTGCTCCCTGTTGTAATTCGATATCCCCACATACAGCGCCTTTCCCTGCTTTACCGCATTGTCAAGGGCAAGAGCCGTTTCCTCCAAAGGCGTATCGGGATCGAAAATGTGGTGATAATAAATGTCGACATAATCAAGTCCCATGCGCTTGAGGCTCTGATCGAGGGAGGCTGTAAGGTATTTTCTTGAACCGTTTCTGTCGCCGTAGGGTCCGTCCCACATTTCATAACCCGCTTTTGTGGAAATGCACATCTCGTCGCGGTACCGCGCCATGCCTTTAAGTATCTTACCGAAATTTTCCTCCGCGCTGCCGTTGTACGGGTTTCCGTAATTGTTTGCAAGATCGAAATGGCTGATCCCCAGATCGAACGCGGTGCGGACCATTTCATCCATATTGGCAAAGCATCCTCTATGACCGAAATTCTGCCATAAGCCGAGGGACACTGCGGGAAGCTTCAGTCCGCTTTTTCCGCAGCGGCGGTATATCATTTTGTCATATCTTTTTTCATCTGCCGTATACATTTTATTCTCCTTTTCCCCATTCGGGAAGCTCGTCAAGGGTTATAACATACTCGTCGTTATAGATCTTTTTCAGATCGTCCGTACCGTTATGATCGGTTATATATTCGGTGTGCCAGGTCATGAACCATACCCAGTCTGCGTTGCCGTCCCTGAGCTGCTTTACCGTGGGGATCCTGCCGCATTCATGGAAGCATATGGGCATTTTATCGCCGGCAAGCTTTTCAACGCTCTGATAGAGCTTTTCGTTTGCGCCGTCATTATAAGAGTCCGCGCCGATTATATCCGCATATTCGCTGCCCGGATACCATTTGTCATAGCCTCTGTTGTTTCCCGAAAGACCGAATACCCAGATGAGGTTGTCAAGCTCCCAATAGTCGGTGTAGCGGTCGTACATAACAGTCCAGAGTTTCTTGAAATTCTCCGCGCCGCCCTTGCTCCACCAGAACCAGCCGCCGTCCAGCTCGTGGAACGGACGCCACAGCACGGGGATATTTTGATCCTTAAGCTCCTTAAGAGCTTTTGCGCCCTTATCCATGCCGGCTATCAGCTTTTTGTATTCTGCCGTTCCCTCGGTCAGCGCCTTGTCCCAGTCGTCTATCTCGGTTTTCATGCACTCGTCCCAGCTTCCGCTGAAATCGCTGCCGCAGTGCCAGCATATGGTAACGATCCCTCCGCGCTCGTACCAATCGGCAGCACGCTTGTTTACGCCCTCAAAATCGTCGTTCATATAGTCAAGACCTCGTATCGCGGGGTATTTGCCGGTTTTTTCGTAAATGTATTCAAATTCGTACTGATCGCTGCCCATCCAGGTGGACTCCTGCTGTCCCGAAATAATGCCGTTTCGGTAGGTTTCGCAGATGTAACCGAACAGCTCCCGAGCCTCCTTTGAAGCGTCGGGGTTTGAGAGAGAGAGCTCGGTTTCCTTTGACGCGGCTGAAGCGGCGGTATTTTCCGTAACGCGCGCGGTACGTGCAGCCTCGGTATTTACCGAACAAGCCGATACCGATAACGCCAGCGCAGCCGCAGACATTACGGCGATAAATTTTTTCAACATGACAGATCTTTCCTTTCGTTTATATTTGCGGAAACGGCTGTCGGCTGCTTTTCCTCCGATTAGCGGGAAAAACGGGTACGATCGGTGTTTCCTTATTTGGGGTGTGATGACACTACCGCTCAATGTCCGTCTTGCAAGCATCTTTTCCGTCTTTCTGCGTTAAAAATCCTTGCCATACGCAAGT
>JAMPAO010000001.1:31374-35724 GCA_023667165.1 Ruminococcus sp.
CCATGTTTTTTCCTTAAAGTAAATTCCACACCGGAATTTACTTTGGGAATTTACTTTGGGAATTTACTCATTTTTCAAAAATGGAAATTTTTTTGAAAAAACCCTTGACAAATCCTTATATTTATGATAAAATATATAAGTCACAGCAAGTAAACAAGAAATATCATAGTAACGCAGTTCCTAAAATTCCTGTCTCTAAAAGGAGAGGTGTCCGAGTGGTTTAAGGAGCCGGTCTTGAAAACCGGTGATCCCGCGAGGGACCGTGGGTTCGAATCCCACCCTCTCCGCCAATATAATATTTTATTTGTTACCATATGCAGAAGTACTCAAGTGGTGACGAGGCGCCCCTGCTAAGGGCGTAGGTCGGGTAACCGGCGCGAGGGTTCAAATCCCTCCTTCTGCGCCAAAAAAAAGGGGCTGTTGCAATCGCAACAGCCCCGAAATTATGGACACAAAATATACCAAACAGTATAAAAAAAGAAAACATAAGCAAAAAAGTGCATAAGAAAGCAAGCCTTCTGAAAAAAGAGAGCAAATAAATGGAATATCAATCTAAAAACTAAACCGTTTTCAAGTCAAAAAGCGAAATACCAAGACGGTTTGACAAAACCTTTGCCGAAAGCTTCTTTATGTTGTATGCCAAGGCAAGCAGCATGAACTCGTTTTTGATGTTATTTCTTCCTCTGCAAAGAAAACGTCTGAAGGAATAATCCTCTTTCAAAACGCCGAATGCGCCCTCCGACTGAATGCTTCTGTTCATACGCAGACGCTTGCCGAAATCTGTCGTGATATTTTCCTGACTTTCGTTCCTTAGCTCTTTGAATTGGTGGGAAACCGTGACCGTCTTTGCTTCCTTTGCCTTTGTACAATTCTGCCTGTACGGACAGTTCTCACAGCTTTCACAGCGGTAAACTGCTTTTTCCGATACAAAGCCTGTTTTGCTTTTCTCATGCTTTGTCCCGATTTTCCGAAGTACTCTGCCTGCCTTGCATACGAAAATATCTTCTGTTTCATGATATTCCATGTTCTCAATGCGTCCGTATTTTGTACGGTAATTACGCTTTTTCTGCTGTTCGTAATTTGCAGGCTTTATGTAGGAGGTTAGGTTGTGTGATTTGAGGTACAGATAATTTTCCTCGCTTTCGTAACCTGCGTCGCATATGATGTTTTTCAACACAAACAGTTCCAATTTGGTGAATTTTTCTAAGAACGGTATCAGAACCTGTCTTCACAAGATGCAGCGCACGTCTTTTCGGCAGATTTTGCCGCTGACTTCGTTAAAAAGCCTTGAAATACGGCAAGTATTCCTGCGGCTTTTTGCCTTGTCATCGACAAAATCGTGCTCGAAAATCCGCACACTGATCTTATGAAGACAGGTTCTTAGTGTATTAACATCGCTCCTTTCGCTTGAAATGTCGATACCTACAATATATTCGCCCTCAACGGCCGCCTGTATATTGTATCCCGGCTTCAACTGTCCGTTTTTCATATGATCATCTTTCATTCGCATGAAGGCTGCGTCGGTATCTGTCTTTGAAAAGCTGTTCCTGCCGTCAAAAAGACTGTTGTACAGCTCATACTGCTGCATTTTATCACGATATTCTTCCAGCTTTTCCAACGATTTCTGATAAACGCTTTTATGATGTCCATTGCCGGAAATACGCTCTATATCCAGCTTTTTCATCATAGACGAAAGCGTTTCTATCATAGTGTCAACAGGCGTGTTTTCGGGAAATTTTACGCTATAGCTTGAATGTATCTCCTCAAGAATAGCCGGCAGCTTTGCACGCAGCTTCTGTTCATTCTTGGAGACTGCCTTCTTCCATACAAGTGTATATCTGTTAGCGTTGACTTCTATCTTCGTTCCGTCAATAAAGAGATTTTTTCCGCTGATCTCATCTCTGCCCAGCAGATACTTTATCAGACTGTAAAATACTTTTTCAATTTGGCTTCCCATTTTCTTGCGAAAACGGGCGATCATACAATGATCGGGGCTTTTGAAACCGTCCGGCAGCCACAAAAAGTGAATATCTCTCTTGCATAGCTGTTCTATTTTTCTGCTGGAATATGCTCCGTTCATGCAGCCATATATCAGTACCCTCATCAGAACATCTTCCGGTATTTCCCCGTTCCATTCACTTGTTACCGTGTACTCCTTTTTGCAGTATATCTCATTGATTATGTCGCTGAGCATTTTTACCGACTCGTTTTCTTCGATATACACATCATAATTCATGTTAATTCGCACTTGACAATTTCTCATTTTTGTGGTACAATCCTTTCGTGGTTTAATGTTTTTTGGTCAATTATATTATACCACAAAATCAAGAGCTTGGCACTACCTTTTCGGGTGTGTCAAGCTCTTTTTTCGCTTGGAGCTGCAACAGCCTCATTAATATTTCAATCCACACCCTCCATACGAACCGCCCCAGTAAAAACAGACATAGACAAAAAAAAACCTCCTGTGGTATAATAGAACCAAAGGAGGTTTTTGCTATGCCAAGAAGTTACAAACACATAAAGCAGTATGAAAAGGAAATCGAGGAGATGTTGGAAAAGGGATATACGCATCGAGAAATCGGAGAAACACTCGGATTCAGCAAAGAACAAGTGAAAGGCTTTGTAAAGCGAAAGCATACAAATCAACGTAAAATCGAAGCGGGAAATCTGCCGCGAAAGAAAGGCAGACCGTCCAAAGATGACAAGTATATCGGGACGGACAAGATCGGCGAGCTGAAATATATGTTTGCGCGCAAGGAAGCGAAAATCAAGCAGCTTGAAATGGAAAACGAGCTAATGCGGGATTTTCTCTCGCTAACAGGAAGGAAGTGAGAGTGGCAGTAAAATTTGCGGTTATCTATCGTCACAGGGACAAATATCCGATCGGCGCGATGTGCAAGTGCTTAGGCGTATCGCGATCTGGCTATTATTGCTTTGTCAAACGAATGGACGCTCCGGCAAAGGACGCGGAACTCGCCGAAATGATACGCGAGTGCCAAGAGCAAACGAAGCGTACTTACGGTTACAGACGAGTGCAGATTTGGCTTGACAGACAGGGCGTTCATCGCAACCCCAAGACCGTATTGCGAGTAATGAACAAGTACGGGTTATTGTCTGTGATTCGGCGAAGAAGATATTGTCATTACAAAAATGCGCTGCATAAGTATCCGAATGTTTTAAATCGGGATTTTCACGCTGACAGACCGAATCAAAAATGGGTCACGGATATTTCGTACATCAAAACCGCGCAAGGATTCTTATATCTTTCGGTGATCCGCGATTTGTATGACAACAGTATTATAGTCTATAAAACCTCGACAGATCCGAATGTGGATCTGGTTTTGCAGACTGTCCGAGCGGTGGCGAAATCCTTGGTCGCTGTGGAGCGTGAGCGGAACAGCGACCAAGGATTTCAATACACTTCCAACGAGTATCATAAGCTTACCGAAAAGCTTGGCATAACACAATCAATGTCAAGACGCGGCAACCCTTATGATAACGCTTTAGCCGAGAATTTCTTCTCGATCCTTAAAACCGAATGTATTCATCACGTTAAGCTGCAAACTTTCGTTGAAGCACGCCGTCTAATCGACAGCTACATTTACTTCTACAATAATCAACGCCTTCAGCTAAAAACAAAACTGACTCCGCTTGAATTGCGGAATCAGTTTGTTGCTTAATTCATTCCCACAGGGGCTTTTTTGTGCTGTCTGCACAAATTGGGGCGGGTCACTTCCTTTTAACATAAATTCGAGGCTTATTTTATTTAGCAGCATATTATCGGCGTTTGTGGGTTTTCATCTCTTGCATAAACAGGCAACCTTGATATTAAATCAAGAAGTATTTCCAAACGCGGTTCTTACTCTTTGAGCAAAACCTTATTTCAGGTCGTCAGCGTTATTCTTCAGAACAAGCCCGAAGATGATCCTGTTTATCAATTTCTTGACAAGAAACGTGCCGAGGGCAAGCTGTATAGAGTCTATATGATTGCTGCCGCAAATAAGTTCCTGCGAATTTATTACGCCCGTGTAAACGCAATTTTAAATTCTACATCTTGATCACTCTCCTTGGAAAAACCGCAATGCGATAAGCCTTATTAGCCGCATTAGTTTACCGATTTTTATCTTTAATTTTTAAATTCAGATTGCTTTTAACGGTCTGTTTGTCGTGACTGTTTTTGCATTTGTTAATTATTTGTAAACTATGCTTTTAGGTCTTGACTTTATTTAGCAGGTTTCATTAGACTTTATTGCGATATACATCTATTATACCACTTTGTCTAACTAAAAGGGAGCCACGGTAATTTCACGAGTAAACAAATTATGAACAAAGCCAGGAATTGACAATATG